>PXBQ01000545.1 GCA_003566875.1 Spirochaetaceae bacterium
AGACGTGCTCGGAGGAAAAGGGGCCAACCTCGCAGAGATGACGAACATCGGGATTCCGGTTCCTCCAGGATTTACGATCTCGACCGACGTGTGCGAGTTGTACTACCAAAACAACAAGAAGCATCCTGCGGAACTCGAGGCGGAAGTCAAGAAGAACCTCGAGCGTCTCGAGGAAATGATGGGCAAGAAGCTCGGAGACTCCGACGACCCTCTTCTCGTCTCGGTTCGCTCGGGCGCCGCGGTTTCGATGCCGGGCATGATGGACACTGTCCTGAACCTTGGGATGAACGACAAAGCCGTCGAAGGCCTCGCAAAGATCTCCGGTAACGACCGGTTCGCATGGGACTCGTACCGAAGGTTCATCAACATGTTCGGGAACGTCGTCATGGGCATCGAGCACGAACACTTCGAGACCGCGTTACGTTCGGTCAAGAAGAAAAAAGGCGTCGAAGAGGACACGGATCTCGACGCAGCGGACCTCAAAAAAGTCGTCGATTTGTACAAGGGCGTCTTCCAGAAGCACACCAAGAAATCTTTCCCGCAGGATCCGATGGCGCAGCTCTGGGCAGCGATCAACGCTGTCTTCAATTCATGGCAGAGCCCGAAGGCAATTCGGTATCGCCAGATCAACGAGATCAAGAACATCAAGGGTACCGCGGTCAACGTGCAGTCGATGGTGTTCGGCAACTTCGGTGAAGACTCCGGCACCGGTGTGTGTTTCTCGCGCGACCCCGCGACGGGGCAGAAGATTTTCTACGGTGAGTACCTGATGAACGCGCAGGGCGAGGACGTCGTCGCGGGTATCCGCACGCCGATGAAGATAAAGACGCTCGAGAAGCGCAGCCCCAAAATGTTCAAACAACTCGTCGAGATCAAAGATCGTCTCGAGGTGCACTACAAGGACATGCAGGATATGGAGTTCACGATCCAGCAAGGATCGCTGTACCTGCTTCAGACGCGGAACGGAAAACGGACCGGAGCGGCGGCGATCAAAGTCGCGGTCGACATGGTCGGCGAGGGCGTGCTCTCGCGGGAAGAGGCTTTGGAGCGCGTCACTCCCGAGCAACTCGATCAGGTCTTCCATCCGATGATCGACCCAAAAATCAAGAGAACGACCAAGCCGCTCGCAAAAGGGCTCAACGCGTCACCGGGCGCCGCAACGGGTGTCGCGGTCTTCACCGCCGACGACGCCGAGGCGTGGGCCAAGGAAGGCAAAAAAGTCATCCTCGTACGCCAGGAAACCTCGCCCGAGGACATCGGCGGCATGCACGTCGCCGAAGGTATCCTCACGTCGACCGGCGGAATGACGAGCCACGCGGCGGTTGTCGCGCGCGGTATGGGCCGCCCGTGTATCGCCGGGTGTAAGGACGCGGTCATCACCGGAAAAGTCCTGACGGTCAACGGTACCAAGATCAAACAAGGCGAGTACCTCACGATCGACGGTACGACCGGTGAGGTGTACGCGGGTGAGATCGACTTGATGCAGCCGAAGGTATCGGGGGAGCTCAAGACCTTCCTTTCGTGGGCCGACGATGTGCGCAACGGCGCCGAACGCAAGTCGTTCGGTCTCAAGGGATTCAACATCCGCACCAACGGCGACACGCCGGCCGACGCCAAACGCGCGCGCGATTTCGGCGCCGAGGGCATCGGCCTCTGCCGCACCGAACACATGTTCTTCGAGGGCGCGAAGCTGCGGATCTTCCGCGAGATGATCGTCGCCGAGAGCCTCGAGGCGCGTCAGAAAGCGCTCAAGAAACTCATGCCGCTGCAGAAAAAAGACTTCGTCGGTATTTTCAAGGCGATGGACGGTCTGCCGGTCACGATTCGGCTGCTCGACCCGCCGCTTCACGAGTTTGTCCCGAAGGAAAAAGCCGAGATCAAGGAGCTCGCGCAGATCGCCGGCATTTCTCCCGCGAAGCTTCAGTCAAAGATCGATTCTCTGCACGAGATGAACCCGATGCTCGGACACCGCGGCTGCCGCCTCGGGATAACGTATCCGGAGATCTACGACATGCAGGTCGAGGCGATCATCACCGCCGCGTGTGAAGTCGCCGCGAAAGGCGGGAAGGTTCTTCCTGAGATCATGATTCCGCTCGTCGGAACGGTTAAAGAGCTTTCGATTCTGCGAGAGAACGCGGAAGCTGTCGCGAAAGAGGTCATCTCCAAGAAGAAGTCCAAGGTGAAGTACCTGATCGGGACGATGATCGAGATTCCGCGCGCCGCGCTCGTGGCCGACAAGATCGCCGAAACGGCCGATTTCTTCTCGTTCGGCACGAACGACCTCACGCAGATGGCGTTCGGATACTCGCGCGACGACGCGGGCGTATTCCTGCCGGAGTACGTCGAGCAAGGCATCCTCGAGCAGGATCCGTTCGCGGTCCTCGACCAGGAAGGCGTCGGCCAGCTCGTCGAGTTCGGCGTCACGCGCGGTCGCCGGACCAACAACGACCTGAAGGTCGGTATCTGCGGTGAGCACGGTGGCGATCCGTCGTCGATCGATTTCTGCTACCGGGTCGGCATGAACTACGTTTCGTGTTCGCCGTTCCGCGTACCGATCGCACGCCTCGCCGCCGCACACGCTGTTCTCAGGAATCGGGGCAACTAACCCGGGTATCTAACCGGAATATGCAACCGGGACCCGCTGGGTCCCGGGTAACTCCGTCACGGAGCGCGGCCGCCCGCGCTCCGTTGTTGTTTCTCTCACAGCCGCTTGATTCCTCGTCGATTTCGTCCCATACTACTCTCATACCGAACCATCGACTCTTCGCGTTTTGGAGGTGACCCTTATGGCTCTCACGCGACGACAATTTGTGAATGCCGTGCTCGCCGGAGGTGGGCTCGTGGCGCTCACGCGGTGTCTGCCGCAAGCATCCGATACCGGCGACTCATCGCGGGGTAGATCTCCGAACTCCCCGGAGTCCGGCGCGACACCGACGGGTTCACCGACGCCGTCGGCGGCCAACTCAACCGACGAGCCCGCGTACGTCGCGCTCGAGCGTCAAGGCAAGTTCGCCGATCGCGTCGATTCCGCGTACGAGATGTACGAGCGCTGCCGGCTCTGCCCGCGCGCGTGTGGTGTCAACCGTTTGAGAGGTGAGGTCGGCGCGTGCCGCGCGCCGGGACGTCAGGTGGTGGTGTACAGCCACTCGCCGCACTTCGGTGAGGAGCTGCCTCTCGTCGGGCGCAACGGTTCGGGGACCGTGTTTTTCTCGAACTGTAACCTGCGATGCGTATTCTGTCAGAACTGGCCGATCGCGCACGAAGGCCGGGGCCGTCGCGAGAGCGACGAAGCGCTCGCCGACCGGATGCTCGAGCTCCAGAGGCTCGGGTGTCACAACATCAACGTCGTCACTCCGACGCACGTCATGCCGAACATCCTCGCTGCGATCCGGATCGCGATGAAAAAAGGCCTGTCGCTTCCGATCTGCTACAACACCGGCGGATACGACGCGATCGAAGCAGTCCGACTGCTCGACGGGATCGTCGATATTTATCTCCCCGATCTCAAGTTCACCGACGGGGCCGAGTCGGCGAGGTACGCCGGAACCGCACCGGACTACCCGGAAACCGCAAAAGCCGCGATCGCCGAGATGCACCGGCAGGTCGGAGACCTCGTGACCGATTCCGCCGGAATCGCGCGGCGCGGCGTGATGATCCGGCACCTGGTGATGCCGAACCGGATCGCGGGGACGCGCGCCTTTGTCGAGTGGGTCGCGGCAAAGCTCTCCCCGGCGACGTACGTGAACATCATGGCCCAGTACCGGGTCGCGCACCGCGCGTTCGAGTACCCGGCGATCGCGCGCGCGATCACGACGAATGAGTTCCTCGAGGCGATGGAGTGGGCCGAGCAGGCGGGGCTCACGAACCTTGACGAGCGATCGGTCGCTCACCGCGAGATGTTCCGCCGCCGCAACTGAGCGGCGCTCACGCCCACAGTCCGCCGATCCGGCGGCCACACGCGGCGCACGCGCCGTCGGTGATGTTCATCTCTTCGATCACAAACCCG
>PXBQ01000248.1 GCA_003566875.1 Spirochaetaceae bacterium
ACAGGTACGTGAATACCTGATCCTTGTACGGGTCCGGTTTCATCCGGGCTTTCCAGATCTCGGGCGTTCGTTTCATCACGAGGTTTCGACCGGTCGCAAACGACTCGTACACCGCGCGAATTTCCGGTGTCGCCTCGGTTACGAGTTCGATTCCGCCCACGCGCGCCGTGAGGTCGACTGCGTCGAGTGGAAACGAGAAGTCGTTATGGGAGTACACGAGCTCGTATCCGAACATCCGGTAGTACGGAAAGGAAAACGGGAAAAGCGTCGTAAAGAGTCGCCCGGTATCGCGCATCTCGGAGAATGCCGCGGCGAACAAGCGTCGCACGTACCCACGCCTTCGGCTCTCGGGTAGCGTCCCGACATTGCCGATCCCGGCCATCGAGACGTACTGCCGATCGTAGATCATCGCGAAGTCGTACGCGAACATAGCCGATACGGGACGTCCGTTCTCGAACACGGCCCACGTCGCGTCTATGTCGGCTTGATCGTTGTCCGTAACCCCAAAATCGGCGCGCGGATGGTTGAATACGACCGAGTCGATCTTCTGAATGTCGGGCCAGTCGTCACGCGTTGCTTTTCTGATCTCCATCCGGGTAGTGTACGCCGCCGCCGCATGTGTGATCAATATCCGAGGCGACTCACCGCGTTTTTTTGATGTTCTTGCGCAGTCGGCGAACAAGAACCTGAATGACCCCGCGCGCGAGGTCCGGATAGTCGGCCATGACCGAGTCGAACGACTCCTTGTCGATTCGCAGGAGCACCGTCTCGGTCGTCGCGCGCGCCGACGCCGAACGTGGCTCAGGATCGAGAACCGCCATCTCCCCAACAACGTCACCCGGTCCGAGGTCGGCGATGTGCGTCTCGCCGTCGTGGATCGCGACGCGTCCTTCCTGTATCACGTACATACAGTCGCCGAGTTCGCCTTTCTCGATGAAGTCTCGATCCCGCGGGAAATCGATCTCCTCGCCAACCGACGCGATAATCGCGAGCACGCTGTCGGGAATTCCCGCGAATACCTCGGCCGACTTCAGCGCCATTACGCGTTCGATCGTAGTGAGCATATCGTCCTCCTTGGGCCCCGGCAGAAGCTCGGACTCGTGCGCTATGCACCGCGCGCATACGACGAGCCACGACTCCGGCCAGAGGTCGCGATTCTCGGCGATCTCGCGAACGCGCTCCACTGCCGAAAGCGGCGTGAGACCGAACACCTCGCTGTAGTGCGACGCGTCGGGCGGACGATCGTCGGGGTGTTCCATAACCGCGACGATCTTTTTCTGCCGTGGTCCTTCGAGCATTACGTCGAGCAGTTCCACGCCGAGCGCACGCTGCTTGTTGTCGCCGCCGAGTATCTTTCGGCGGAGGCCCGTGACGGTGTCCGTGTCGTACAGGAACGCCAGAAGCGAGAAGACCCGCGCGAGCGTCACCCGATAGTACTCGTCGAGCGCCGACGCGACCGGAGCGAGTTCGGGTACGGAAGCTGTCTCCCAGAGCGCGAGCACGCACCGCGCCGCCCGGTCGAGTTCGTGGTCGAGCAGTCGCTCGACCGACGGCGCGGTCGCGGGCGTCGCTTCGTAGTCGTGCGCGACGAGCACGGCGTACGCGGCGTCGAGGTACGCAACCGCCGGCGGTAGGCTCCGGTTGCCGGTATCGCGCACGAGCGCGTCTTCGAACACCGCGAGAACGCGCGTGTCACGGATACGCGTCGCGGCGCGCAACACGCGTGTCGCGGTCTCGAGCTTGATCCTGATCGAACCGTCAAGGATTCCGGCAAAAAAATCAGCCGCGTCGGCCCCGAACGAGGCGATGGCATGTAACGCCTCGGGCCGCGTCGCGGGCGGATCGACGTGTGGAACGATGAGCGGCAATAGCGCGGGATGTCTCACGCGACCACACGCGCGGATCGCTGCAGTAACGACCGCCGGTTCGGCGTCGGTCAGAAGTGAAGTTAACGGGTGATAGAAATTCCTGATACCGACAGCACCGAGCACATTTGCAGCCGAAATACGATCGTCACGGTCGGGCGAGCCGTAGAGACGGTTGAACACTTCGCCCGCGGTGAGGACCCCGTTTATCCCACCGTACAGGAACAACCCTGTGATACACGCGACCTGAACACTGCGGTCGGGGTGATCGAGGTACGGACGTGCGGCGGCGGCGGGGTCGTCGGAGATCGAGCACAGTGCGCGGATCGCGGCCGCGATTACGGCCGGCTCGGTGTCGCGCGATAACGCCGTGCGTACAGCACCATCGGCCCAAGCCGGTCGATGCGTCTCGGCCCAGACGAGTACACGCCGGCGTACATCGGGTCCGGGATGATCCGCCAAGGTCTCAAGCTGCGCGGAAAACGAGGTGTCATCGGTTGTGCTCAGGAATTCGAGCCCGATGAGTACCGACCGCGCATCCTTAGCCGTGAGCAGGTTTTCAAGAACGCTGCGCGTCGAGGCGTCATCAACGCTGAAGTCCGTCCCTTCGAGGCGTTTTCTCGCGAGCGACGTCTTGAGCGCGCTACCGTACGCGCGATACAGAACGATCCCGATCGCGGCGGCCGCGAGAGTGACCGCGAGCGTCAGGAACGCCGCGTATCGTGTACCAAATCCCGGAATCCGGCTCATCGCGACGAGAATCAACCCGGAGATTCCGTAACTCAGCGGGATTCCGATACCTTGAGCGACCGTGTGAACCTCTTCGCGCTCGTGCGCGGGTAGAGGTTGAAACGCGGATTGCAGCGCGGTCTTCGAGAAACCGCTGTACAACGTGTAATCGACGAGGTGCACCGCGATCACGAGTACGAAAAAGACCGATCCGCTCCCTCCAGAAAGCAGAGCGATCACCGTAAGCGCGGAAACTACGAGCGGTCCACCAGCGAGCCCGAGCGGCATCCCGAATCGATGCAGGAGCTGTCCCGCGACAAATACAAGGAAAACAAAACTCACGCCGGTCGTCCCGGCCTTCACCAACCCGAGGAAACGACTCAGCTCGGCTTCCGCCGGAAAAAAAACGCGCGCCTCGGAGTACACGATGTACTGAACGATAAGAGTCACCGCAGACGTGGCTAGTTGGTAGAGAAACACGAGCGCCGCGTATCGCCTCGAGACGATCGCGACGACCGGCCTTTTCCTTTTTCGCGTCGAATCACGCCCGTGGTGCGCCGGAGGCGCGTGGGCGACATAACGCCCGACTCGCTGTACAAGTACCAGCGCAAAAACGAGCGCAATCGAACCGACAAGAAGAAGACTCTCGATCGAGCCTAACGCCGTCGAGAGTGGCGAGACAAGCAAACCCGATAGGACGACTCCCGCGACGTCACCCCCGGTAGTCTTCGGATAGACGCGGCGAAGCGTCCGCGCGTCGAAAATCTCGGCGGCGAGCGCTCCGCGCAGCATGAGCGTGTACACGCTGCCGCTCGCGTACACGAGCATCAAAACGTACTCTACGACCGTCGCGGCGGTGATCCTCGTGACGACAAACAACAGTAACAGCGCGGAGGCAAAAAAAGCGATCGTGTAGAACGAGAGGCGCGGAAGAGGAAGCCGGTGTTCGAGCCCGATGTAACCGAGTGTCACGAACGGCACAACCGAACCGATCGCGATGTACGCGTGACGCAACCCGGCCGACCCGAGCCGCGCGATGAGAAGAGTGTACCCGACATTGTACAGGAATCCAAAAGCGAGCCCGACCGCGAGCGCCTGCACCATCAAGAGCGCCACGACGCGGTGTTCGCGCGCATCCGACGCCGACCCACCGGCGTGTATTCCGGGCGTGCGGGCGAGGTCGACGTTCACCGAATCCGCTGCACCGTACTGCACAACCACGATCGTATCACGCCCACCGGCACAGGGCAACGGACCACGAGGGTCACGCGGGCTCTTGACCGGGTGTTACAGCTGAGATACTGTTTTTTGACGCACCAAGAGGGGTAACGGATGATCAGCAAGCCGATTATCGGATTCGTCGCGGCGCCGTTTACTGCGATGAATCACGACGGGAGCCTCAATCTCGAG
>PXBQ01000467.1 GCA_003566875.1 Spirochaetaceae bacterium
CGGCGTTCTTTCATCATCGGAAACGGAAACGGGATCGACGGCAACCGGTGAATCGTCGGATCCGGCTCGTCCATCCCGAAGTATCGGGGCGCGAACAGATGCACCGCGTGCCCTTCGGCGATCAGTTGCCGCCTGAAAACATCGATCGACGTGACAACGCCGTTTATCTCCGGCCTATACGTGTCGGTGAAGATGACAATGTTCATGCACGGTGAGTATACATCAGTGTGTGCTATTTTTACAGTGTGTCGCACAGACACGATGCGATCTCATCTGCTTGACCTCCCCACCGTTCACTCGTACTGTGTTCGCAGAAGGAGCTGCGCGTGAAGTACGAACTCGAGACGATTCCTGTATGGCGGGCGTACGAATCCGGGGCCGCGTGTCCCCTCTGTATGCTGCAGGACGAGGCTGAGAAGCAGTACGTGAAATTCTTTCTGGGAAACTCGGTGATGGCGCCCGAGATGCGCGTTCAGGTGAACGAGACCGGGTTTTGTCGCCGGCATTTTCACAAGCTTCTCGCGGGCGAAGGCAAACTCGGGTTGTCGCTCGTCGCCCAGACTCATATCGACGAGGTCACAAAAAATGTCGCCGGAAAGCTCCGCGCCGCCGCGGGCGGGCTGAGACGCAAGAGACTCGGCGCGTACGTCGCCGAAGCGCGCGAACAGCTCGCCGACTGCATGGTGTGTCGGCGAATGGTATACACTCTCGGTAACTACACGTTCACGCTCGTGACCCTCTGGGCCGACGACGAGGCGTTTCCGGCCGCGTACAGTGCATCGGATGGGCTGTGCGTTGCGCACACGCTCGACGTTGCCGAGATGGCGGCGCGGATTCTACCGCGGGAGCGAAGCGCTGAGTTTCTTTCGGTCACCGCCGACGTGCTTGAAAAAAGCGTTTCCGATCTTGCCGCGGATCTTGAATCGTTTGTTCAAGGTTTCGATTACCGCTCGAGTGGACATCCGACCGAGGCGATCAAGTCGGCGCCTTCGCGAGCGATCGAGAAGCTTGCGGGTCGCGGGTAAAACACCGGAACCGCGCGTAATCGCATTGCGCGTTCTCTGCGGTGGTTGTACTATACCGTCCATGGATATTTTCGAGTATTACTACACGCGCGAGACGCAACGCGGTGAGCACCTCGCTTTTGTCTTCCGCTGGTGCCTCGCGGGGCTGCTGGGACTACTGCTCCTTGTCTCGGTTGTCGTCGACGGAAGGTACGCCGAGATCTGGGCGTCGGGCATCCCGATCCTTATTGTCGTCGCGTATAACGTGTTGCTCGCGACGCTATTCCGTCGAGGGCGCGTATATCCGTGGATACGCTACGTGTCTGTCGTCGTCGATACCGTCTTTCTATCGGTCAGCATCTTCCTTACGTCGTTCTCCACGGTTCCGATCGCCGTTTCGACGCACGCGACGCTGTTCCTGTTCCCGGTGATCATCGTGCTCGCCGCGCTTCGGCACGACAAAACTCTCATCGTGTTCGCGACGCTGTTCTCGATCCTCTGTCTCAATGCCGTGTTCTACGCGCGGTTCCCCGCGATCGACCCCGCGGTGATCGAGGCGACAATCTCCACCGGGCCGATGGGTCAGGTGTACAAATCGGTATACCTGATGGTCCTCGGGTTTTTGTTGCTGCGCATGCCGAATACCGTCGTCTCGTTGCTCAAGACGCAGAAGGAAAGCCACGACTCGACCGTTGTTCGGTACGCCGCGGTATCGGAAAAAGTGCTCGGCAAGACGAGCGCACTCGACGCTTCCGGTGAGGAATTGCAGGCCCGGATGCTCGAGACCGCCGGCGCGACTGCCGAAATCGGAGCGAGCATAGCACAGTCCGCCGTTCTTGTGCGCGAACAAAGTGCTCTGACCGAGGAAGTTGCGCAGATGGGAGATGCTTTTACCGGCACGTTGCGCGAACTGTCGCATACGATCCACGATCAGTCGGAGTTTATCGGGAGCACGATCAAATCGGCAAACGAAATCCTCGGTGCGGTCAATGAGATCGCGGCCACGACGGTCGAGGTTGAAACGACGTCGGCCGAGTTGCTCACCGAAGCGCGAGGCGGTCAGTCGGTGCTCGCCGACGCGATCAAGGCCGTCGACGAGATCGCGCGGCGTTCGGAAGACATCCTCCCGGCGGTGAATCTGATCGAAGACATCGCCGCGCGGACGAACATCTTATCGATCAACGCCGCGATAGAGGCCGCGCGCGCGGGCCACGCCGGGGAGGGCTTCGCGGTCATCTCGAAGGAAATACGGAAGCTTTCCGAACAGATCTCGGCCGAGTCCAATCGGATTTCGGGGAGCCTTATCGCGGTCAAGAACGCGATCGGAACCGTCGCCGATCGTTCAACTCGAACCGAGCGGAATTTCTCAAAGGTTCTCACCGCAATCGAGTCGCTCCGCGAGCGCCTCTCCGGCGTCAAGACCTCAATGGACGGTGTCGAGGCGCGCAGCGCGAGCGTAATCCGGACCCTGTCGCGCATCGATATCGCTACCGACGAGGTCGACGCGGCAACACAGTCGTTGTACGAAGACAACACTCGAATTATCGAGAAGATTCATCACATTCGCGAAGCCGCGAGTCGCGTGCGCGGCGACGTCGAGAGCGTCTCGGCGACCGTGTCGCAGATCGAGGCGACGACGCGTGCCGTTTCGAAACTTGCAACGCAAAATCGGGAAAGCATCCAAGAAGCGACGGCCGAAGTCCGCGGGTTTCGCGTTCTCGCCCCCGACGAGGAAAGCCAGGCGGAAAGCCGCACTTGAACCGTGTTTTCGGTTCCGTGTATCCTCAGGCGTATCATGACTGTACTGGAAAGCATTCTTCTTGGCGTACTTCAAGGTGTCACCGAGTTTATCCCTGTTTCGAGTTCGGGACACCTGATTGTGATGCGCGAGATGATGGGACTGGGTGATATCCCGGTCTTGTTCGACGTGATGCTGCATATCGCGACGTTGATCGTGATCGTATTTTTCTTCCGCGCCCGCGTCGTTGCCGTTTTTCGCTCGTCGGTACGGTGGGTGCTCCGCCGGAATACCGACGCCGACGCGATCGATCTTGTGCTCGCGCGCTTAATCGTGATCGCGACGATCATTACGGGGGTCGGCGGATACCTGATCGCGCGACTGGATCTGCAGCGGTTTCCGCGTCTCGCGGCGGCATTTTTTCTCGTGACCGCGGCAATTCTGATCGTGTCACGGTTTGCGCGCGGTTCACGCGGTTACGACGCCATTCGCACACGCGACGGCGTGTTCATCGCGCTCGCTCAGGTTTTCGCGGTGCTGCCGGGAATCTCGCGTTCCGGGACGACGATCACGGCGGGGCTGCTCTGCGGGCTCGGGCGACGCGAGGCCGCAGAGTTCTCGTTTCTGATCTCGATTCCCGCGATGCTCGGCGCTCTCGCGTACACGCTTCGTGACGTCGGGGACCTCACGCTGGTGGTTACACCGGTTGCGCTCGTCGTGGGGTTTCTCGCCTCGGGGCTTGCCGGGTACTTCGCGCTGGGATTGCTTGTTAAGCTGATTCGTGGCGGTCGCCTGTGGGTTTTCAGTGTGTATCTGATACCATTGGGAATCATCGGCCTTTTCTTGTTCTGAATCGAAGGAGTCCTATGATGACCAAGCCGACATTGTCCCCAGTCGCCCGAATCGGCGTCGTTAACCGTGGCGAGGCCGCGGTCCGGTTCATCCGCGCGGTACGCGAGTACAACGCCGTCAACGGTACGGCGCTCAAGAGTGTCGTTTTTTACCTCGACGTGGAGGAAGACGCGGTGTTCGTGAAAGAGGCCGACTCGGCGGTCGCGCTCTCGAGCCTTGCCGGGTACCCGGGAAGCGCATCGAGTCCGTACCTCGATCGCGCTTTGATGATCGATGCGCTGCTGAAGAACGAGTGTTCCGCGGTCTGGTGCGGCTGGGGGTTCGTTTCGGAGGACGCCGAGTTCGTCGAAATGGTCGAGCGCGCCGGGATCGTGTTTCTCGGCCCG
>PXBQ01000511.1 GCA_003566875.1 Spirochaetaceae bacterium
CCCGCGCGGGACGGTGGTGCCGAGGAAGAGCCCGAGACGCTTGAAGAGGTGATGGAGAAGATCAACAGCCTCGTCGGCATGGAGAAGGTCAAGGACCAGATCCTCACGTTCATCAACCTGATCAAGATCCACAAGGAACGCGAAAAACGCGGTCTGCCGGTCACCGCGTTCGCGTTGCACGCGGTTTTCTACGGCCCACCCGGAACCGGCAAGACCACGATCGCGCGGTACCTCGGCAAGGTGTATCGCTGCCTCGGACTGCTCTCGAGTGGCCACCTCGTCGAGACCGACCGCGCGGGTCTGGTCGCGGGGTACGTCGGGCAGACCGCGCTCAAAGTCGACGAGATCATCAACGACGCGCTCGACGGTGTGCTCTTCATCGACGAGGCGTACACTCTGAGCCCGCGGAACGCGGGGAAAGACTTCGGGCAAGAGGTAATCGATACGCTTCTCAAGCGTATGGAGGATCATCGTGACCGGCTCGCGGTCGTCGTCGCGGGTTACACCGACGAGATGCAGGACTTCATCACGTCGAACCCCGGGCTCAAGTCGCGGTTCGGCCGCTACTTTTACTTCGATAACTACTCGCCGGCCGAGTTGCTCCAGATCTTCGATATTTTTGTCGACAACGCGACGTTCACGATCACGCCGGGCGCGCGACGCGAGTTCTTGCGGATCCTCGGGATTTTCCACGAGAGGCGCGACCGGAGCTTCGGAAACGGCCGGCTCGTGCGTAACCTCTTTGAGCGAATCGTCGAAAAACAAGCGAACCGGATCGCCGAGGTATCGCCGCTGACCGACGAAATCCTCTGTACGATCACGAAACGCGACATCCCCGCGGCCGAAGAGATCGACCAGATGTCGTGACGGACATTTGGGACATCGTTTCCTGACCGCTCCGGTTCTTTACGCGGTAATAACGGCGAGCAGTTCGGACGGCGTCTTCGCGGCGAGCATTTTTTTCCGCTTGTTCTTGTCTTTCAGAAGTCGGCCGATCTCCGCGAGAAAGCGGACGTGCGGGCCGGTTCCGTCTTTTGGCGAGAGCGTCATGATGAAAATCTGCGCGGGTTTGTTATCGATACACTCGAACTCAATTTTCGCTTTCGAGACGCCGACACACGCGACGAGCTCGTCGACCGCGTCGGTCTTTGCGTGAGGGATCGCGATGCCGTTCTCCATCCCGGTCGACATTCGTGCCTCGCTCGCGAGCAGATCCTGAAGAGCGGTTTCGGGATCTTTGATCTTCCCGGACCGTTTCAGAACGTCGAACAAAGCGCGGATGACGTCCTCTTTGCTTTCACCGGCAAGATCGGTCGCGACCAGTTCCTCGGAAAGCAGTTCGTTAATCATCGCTCCGATAGTACGAGCGTTTTTTGCGCAGTGTCAACATATATGCGGCGCGGCAACCGGCGGCGGCGCGTTTTGTCTTGAATACATGATGAGATTCGTTATACTTTGCAGAGATGATGAGCAGCGTCGATAATCACCCAAGACCGGTAAGCCTCGACCGGATACTTCGTCTGGCCCGGGTTACGGTCATGTTCGCGATCATCTGGGGTATCTTCAGCGAGTCGTTCGCTCCCGGGCAACTGATCCTTGGCGCGATCGTCGGCCTGGTCACGCTGTTCGCGACCGACAAGTACATCCTGAAACAGGACTACGTCGCGACGTATCGATTTGGATTCTTTCGCGCGATCAGGTACTTCTTCAATCTCATGATTCAGATATACCTAGCAGGTTTTTCGGCGCTGTACCGGATAATCACGGGCAAACTCAACGTCGACGTCGTCGAGATTCACACCGAACTCGATGATCCTTTCCTGATCAGTCTTCTCGCGAACTCGATCACGCTGACTCCGGGAACCGTGACGCTCGCGACCGAAGGCCGGAAACTCCTGGTGATCTGGATCAACTGCAGCACGCGCGATCCGGACGAAGCCGGCCGGATCATCAAAGCCAACTTCGAAGACTTGCTCATGAGGAGGTGAGGATGTCGTTCCTGAACGGCGTACTGATCGTTGTCGCGGTGCTCGGTCTCGGCGGCGTCGCGCGCGTTATCATCGGCCCGACAATCTGGGACCGAATTCTGGGACTCAACCTGATCTCGTCGAAAATCATCGTCGCGATCGTTTTTTTCGCGCTGATCCTCGAGAAGTCGTTTCTGCTCGATATCGCGATCATCTACTCGTTGATCGGGTTCATCGGAAGCGTCTTGATTTCCCGGTTTGTCGAAAAGAAGGGACAGGTATGATCGTCGGAGCCGGGTACGCGTTGATCGCCTTCGGACTGTTCTTCACCGCGACCGGCGTGTACAGCGTCCTGAAGTTTCAGGACTTCTACTCGCGCGCGGTGATAACGTCGAAGGTCGATACGGTCGGGTTCACGACGGTGCTGATCGGCGCGATGCTCGTGAGCGGCGCGAATTTCTTCACGCTCAAGATCGCGTTGATCCTCGTGTTCGAGCTGCTCACGACGCCGCTCTCGACGCACGCGATCGCGCACTCGGCGTACGCGGCCGGGTATAAGGTTCGGAGAAGCGGCGATGTTTGAGCTCATCCTGTTCGGCATCATGATCGTGCTCGCGTTCCTCGCGATCGAGACAAACATCCTGCGAAAGGCGGTCGTCTTTCTCGGAATCTTTTCACTCGTGACGTCGTTCGTGTACCTGTATAACAACGCCCCCGACGTTGCGATCGCCGAGGCGGTGATCGGAAGCGCGCTCGTGACGCTTCTGTACCTCACCGCGCTTCGACGATACAAGGTATACAACATCTGCTTCACGAACGAAGAGTTCGGTACGGTCGTCGACCGGAACATCATCGAAGGAACCCGACGCGGGCAGTTGCTTCGCGACATCGAGAACATCTGCCTGAACCGCGAACTCGAGCCGCAAATCGTGTACACGCCCGATCCGCTCGAGTCGGTGAAAGCGCGCGGCATCTACGATCTGATCATCCGCCAGGAAAAAGACAGCATCACGGTGTACGGCCATCGCGACAACTACTTCGTCGACGAGCTCGAGATGTTCCTGATTCTTCGGTACAAGGATTTGGAGTGCTCGTTTGTCCGGTTCGGCGACGACGGTGACGATGACGAGGAGCAGATCGCGTGAAAAAACTGGTATTGGGCCTTTTTGTCGCCGCACTGCTCGGATTTGTGCTCTTTGTGCACGACACTCACACCGAGGCGCTCGAGAACGATCTACTCGTGTACTACCGGGAGAACTTCTACGCGGACACCGGCGCGGAGAACGCGGTCGCGGCGATTTACCTGAACTACCGCATGTACGACACGATCTTCGAAGCGCTGATTCTGCTCGTCAGTATTATCGGGATGATCCATTTCTTCAGGGCCGGAGGACAGAATGAGTGAGGACTCTCCGATCATCGCGTCGATCACGGGTGTTCTGTACCCGTTCATCATCATGTTCGGGATATATATTATTGTGAACGGTCACAACACGCCGGGCGGCGGATTTCAGGGCGGCGCGATTCTCGCGACGGTGTTCATCGGTCGGTACATCGTCACGCCGGTCGACGACATGAATCTGCACGCGATGCATAGCCTGGAAAAACTGTTGCTCGCGGTTTTGATTCTGGTACCGGTGGTGTTCCTCTTCGCGGAGCTCAACCGCGCTCATGCGTGGCTCAACGAGCCGTACCTGATTTTCATGAACCTTTTGATCGGCGTGAAGGTATCACTCGGGCTCACGATCGTCGTGTTCAGATTCGCATTCTCAAAGGACAGGTGAGTAAGTGGAGATCGGACGATTCATCAACGGCCAAACGGTTAGTCTCGTGTTGTTTTTCATCGGTCTGTACGGCGTTCTGACGCAGCGGAACATCGTCAAGACGATCATTGCCGTGAACATGATGGACGTCGGCGGGATTCTGTTCCTGATCACGGTCAACTACCGGCCCGACAGCATCCCTCCGATCGGACACACCGATCTCACGAGGATGGCGGATCCGCTGCCGCAG
>PXBQ01000033.1 GCA_003566875.1 Spirochaetaceae bacterium
GTCCTCTCCTTCCCTTCCCTATTCTGTTTTAAAGATCTCTTCTCGCGTCGCATCACAGCCTCTCGGCTCCTCAGCGCGCCTTGCCCCTCACGTACATCTTCATGCACCTGCGGAGCGTGAATTTACTCATTCATGGAATAAATGTCAAGCGTATCGCCGAACCGTTTCGATTACCCGAACTCGTGTCCAGCGCAACGAAATGGAAGGTACCAAATCATGCGATCTCTGTCAATACGCTCAGGACGATAAAAGGCTAAACACGCAAAATAGTTCCGCCGCCCGAACGGACCGATCGCCTGTCACGCGTGCTGCGCGAGCTCCTTTTCCTTTTCCTGTATTTTTGCCTTCACTTCATCGATCTGCTGGAGTATTTCTTTGATCCCCGCCGTCCCTTTGCTCACAGTCGCCTGCTGCTCGGTGACCAGCACCTCGTACGTACGCGTTCCGAGCTTGGCGACGAGTTTTTCCGCCTGATTTTCTAGCTGCATGATCTCGTACTTGATCACGCCCTTCTCTCCAAGTTCTTTCGCGCGGTCGCGGGCTTTCCCGAACATCTCGCGAGACGATTCGACACCTTTATCAAGTGAATGTCGCATTTTTTCCCAGAATTCCATACTCAACTCCTCTTCTTCGTGTCAGGTTACTCTACCTTGTCGATGTGTCTCGGTCGATGAGTTCATTGACCAAGCACGTCAACCACATTAAAATTACTGAAGTTCACGAAAGAAACCAAGGAGAACAAATGAAATTGATATTCCTCGGCCCTCCTGGGGCCGGAAAAGGCACGATGGCGTCGCGACTATCCGACTCCACCGGGATACCGCACATTTCGACCGGCGACATTTTCCGTGACAACATCGGTCGACAAACAGACCTCGGAGTGAAGGTTAAGGCGATCCTCGACCGCGGTGACTTAGTGCCGGATGAGTTGACGATCGATCTCGTGAGGAATCGGCTTGAACAGGAAGATGCAAAGAACGGCTTCATCCTCGATGGTTTTCCGAGAACTATACCGCAAGCCAACGCGCTTGAGACCTTTTCCTCGATCGATCACGTCGTCAACTTCGACCTGAATCGTGAAGAAATCATCAAGCGACTTTCGGGGCGACGGGTCCACAAGGCGTCCGGGAGGACGTACCACGTCGTGTTCAACCCTCCACGAAACGCGGGCAAAGACGACGAAACGGGCGAGGATCTCATGACGCGTCCGGACGACCAGGTCGATGCGATCAAAAACCGGCTCGAAGTGTACTGGAAACAAACGGCACCACTCATCGAGTATTACAAGAAAAAGGGAATTCTTAGGGACATCGACGCGTCACCAGCTCCGGACGAGGTGTTCGCGACGCTCAAGGGACTCCTCCGTATCTGAGGGACGCATCGAGGCGCGGTTTATTCGTCCGAAGACGATGCAGGCTCCGCGCGTGAGTCCGGCTGCGACTCGCTCGCGGGCGCCTCGCTTTCCGGTGCATCGCGTTCGCTCAACGGTGCGATAACCGCGCGAACACGGTCCACGAGACGCTCCGAGACACCGTTCGCGAGCGCCTCCGCCTCTCTGATGTCCGCAAAACCGTCGGCAATTGCGCGCGTCAGATACTCAAACCCGCGCTCTTCGTCTTCTATTGCGGTCAGAAGCACTCGCGCAGCGCGGAACCGCGCCTCGCCATCGGCGCCGGCGCGCAAGAGCACGGTCTCGTACGCCGCAAGAGCACGGTCGAACATCTCGAACTGCTCGTATCGCTCCCCGATCTGCTTTATCCGCGTGTCGCTTCTGTTCGTAAGAGCCATGTACGCTTCGGCGGAATCGTCGAATGCCGACGAGTCGTCGAGGATCGCGGCCGTCTCGGCCGCGAAAAACAGTGCGTCCGCGTCGTTCGGCGCGAGTTTTCGCGCGAGAGAGAACGCCAAGAAAGCGCTCTCGTATCGTTCGGCGTTTTTTTCGATGAGACCGATGTTGTGTTGAATATCCGCGTCAAACGGCGAGAGTTCGGCCGCGAGAGTCAGGTCGGCAAGAGCATCGTCGAATCGCGCGGACGCGAATCGACTGAATCCACGCGTCTTGAGCACAAGCACATTCTCAGGGTCGTCAGTAAGAATTGTCGATAGAATCTCATCGGCCTCGGCGTACCGGCGCTGCTCGATCCGAATCCGCGCCAGGTTATAACTCGTGCGTGCGAGCGACGGGTCAAGTTCGATCGCCCTCGCGTAGAAGCGCGCCGAATCGTCGTGTCGTCCCAACTCGAAGTACGCGTGAGCTATGTTGTGATACTCGATCGCGATGTCCCGCCGATCGGGCGCGGTGCGGCACGACAAAAAAGCCACGGAAAACGTGAAAAACAGCAGACCGACTCTCCAGTAGCGCACTTGAATCCCCACCTGACGCTTTTCTCCCGCGAAGCTCCGCGACTCCGCACCGGCACGATGTCGGTCGACGCGCTAACGCGCGAGCACCGTTTCCTCGATTTTCCGAACCTGCGACCGGTATAGGTTTGCGATCGTCGAGCCGTAGTCGGCGATGAGCTGGATGATGTTGCGCGGCGTGTCGTCGAGATCGACGCCGTTCAGGCGATCGCCGGCATCGCCAAGGCCCGGCAGAATGTACGCTTTGTCATTCAGCGCCGGATCCATCCAGAGAGTGTACACGTGAACGTTATCGAGCGCTCGGACGATTCTGAGCGTTCCCTTCAGCGCCGAGATCACGTTGAAAAACCGAATCGAACGCGGACGAATGCCGCTATCGTGCAGGAACCGAACGATCGTCACGAGACTGCCGCCGGTCGCGTTCATCGGGTCGGCAAAAAAGAGGTCCTTATCGTCGAGCGAGGCCAGATCGAAAAACGACTTTGAGAGGTCGAGAACGTACTCCATATCCTGTTCGCTCTTGGTGTCGTCGCGTCGTATCCTGAACAGAGCGAAGGGAGTGACGTAGCCGGTCGATGAGTACTCCTCGATCTCTTTTGACATGATCATCGACGGTAGCAAAGCTCCACGAAGCATGACGCACATCACCGAGTTCTCGAGCTCTTTGTCGACGTCCGGTATCTTGTGTACCGCGAAGTTCTGAACCGGATACGATACGGGGGTCCTGATGATCAAGTGATTCTTGTCGTGGTTGTCAGGCTCGGCGAACGCGAGGTTGAACAGCAACTCGTACGCTCGCTGAACGTAATAAACAAACTCGTGGTGCTGTGTTCGCACGTCTCTTAGTTTTGCGATCAACCGTGATGCCTCACCGTGAACGCTTCTCGGCGTGATGAAACTGTACACGCGAATCGATTCTTCTTTCGCGGTTACATCTTGGAGCTTGGCTCCCATTTGATTGTACAGGTCAATGAGTGTCGCTTTTTCCGCGCTCAACCGGCTCTCATTCTGCGATGAAGCGAGAACCTGGCACGCGGTAAGCGCACGAGCGAACAACCCATCGAGTTCGTCGATATTCCGCTTATCGTCGTCGGTCAAGTAACCGTCGAGATCCGCAGCCGTCAAAACTATATGATCTTTCATACTCTGTGATCGCAATATATCCGGAAAGCCCGTGCGTCACAAGGCCGACGGTGTCGTGAGGATAGTTCTCATTCCTTTCACGCCGCCGAAGTCAAACCGGACCGTGCGGCACCGAAAAAGCTGGTGCAAATCGTCTTTTTTGGGTACCTTGTGTTTATCTGACACTTACGGAGTATGGAGGGAAACATGAGAAGAAAAGTATTGGTACTCGCAGCTGTTCTCACGATCGTCGCATCGAGCACGGCGTTTTCTTGGGCGATAGGTGGTGCGTTCGGCATCAATCCGATTGGAGGGCTGCCGGGCTCAAACGTGATGTTGACCGGCAAGTTCGATCAGTCACCTGTGATTTTTGGGGTTGGTATGCGCATCGGTCAGGACACGTTTCAACTCGGGTTGACCGGCGATGTTCACATGGTCCGACGCCAACTCGTCAATTTTCTGAACTTCTACGTCGGGCCGGGTCTGTACCTCGGGA
>PXBQ01000436.1 GCA_003566875.1 Spirochaetaceae bacterium
CGGATATCTGCTCGAATCCGACGGCATGTACACCGCGTTTCCGTCCGAAGGCGGGCATTCGCACCTCGGCGCGTTCGACGACGAGACGGAGGAGTTTGCCGACTTCGTCCGCGCGCGTTACGGGTCGGCACCCGGAGCGGAGTTGTTTGTCTCGGGCCAGGGTATCGCGAACATTTTCCGGTTCTTCGAGACATCCGGCCGTCTGAACGACTCTTCGGAGGCCAAGGGTCTTGCGAAGCTCACGGACACGGAAATCCCCGCGGAGATCAGCGCCAGAGTCGATAGCGACGCGGTTTGCTCGCAAATCATGAAGCTTTTCGCGCGGATGTACGGCAAATTTGCCGGGAACGCGGCGCTGTTCTTTCTGCCGACCTCGGGCGTTTTCCTCGCCGGCGGTATAGCGGCGAAAAACGAACGATTGTTCACCGAGACCCCTGAGTTCATGACTGCGTTCGAGGACACGTACAAGAGCGAGCTACGACCAATTTTGCTTTCGATTCCGGTTTACATCGTGAAGGACTACGAGATCTCGTTGTACGGCGCGGCGCACGCCGCTATTCTTCGTTCGATTCACACCGCGGAGTAATCAACCGCGTAAAAAAATCCCTGATGGGATACATTTGATGCAGTTTTGGTGAAATTCTCAAAAGAGCGCCGATGCCGACGCTCGGGAGTGGGACCTTCCGGTCGGTGTCACATCAAGTCGCGCGGTTTCCGTGCCTCGTTGCCGGTCTTGTCGCATACGGCAAAGTGCCGCATTTTTCCCTTCTCGAACACCGATTTCATCGTGATTTTTCCGCCCCACTTGCTCAAAAGCTCTTTTGAACCCTCGCGTCGGGCGTTCTTCGAAATATTCTGACCTGCCATTGTTTTTCTCCTTGTTTCGTCGTGTACGATACAAACGTTCATTCACGATGTCAAGCTCTTGAGGAAAATTTGACCACTCGCCACCGTGATTGTACCGGACGCCGAAAGCGCCCGACGTCGATCGTGCTTTGGTCAATCCTCTGAAGCGGTACGGCTTTCACTCCAGCGAACCGCTGCAGACGCCGCCCCCGGCATCGCGGCGGGTTTCTCGAGCTCGACAACGACCGACTCTACACCGCGGAACACGGAAAGCACGCGCCGTGCCGCACGCGCTGCGGCGACCTCGAGAAGCCTCGCCTCGGAATCGATCACCGCGCGCCGAACGCACTCGGCGACCGCGCCATAATCGATCGCGGCGCCGAGCGAATCGGTCTCCGCCGCGCGGGATGCATCGTACGTGTACTCGAGCGTTCCGACGACGCGGCGCGGCGCCGTTCTCTCCTCGTCGTACGCGCCGATTACCGCTTCGATCTCGATTCCCCGGACGAAAACCCGAACACTCACGACTCGAGTCTTTCGATTCCCAGCAGCGAAATATGTTTGTCGAAGTGCCCCGCGAGAATCCGGGCGAAAAACTCCTCGTGTTTGTGAATCGCGGCGAAGTAGTCGTCGCGGATTTCCGGGTCGTTCAACAGTCCACCATACGATATATGAAGCAACTGCCGGCAGTTCGGATCGTCGAGGTACGCCGAAAGGTCCGCGTTCTCGACCTCATCGAGCGGCGCAATTTTGTCTAGATTCGCGGTGATGTGGTACTGCTTTAAAGCGGTCGGATAGTACTCGTACGCTTTCGTGTGCATCCGCCGGTACAAATCGGGTTCCGCGCATGCAATCGTACGCAGACTCTCGAGCCAGCTCGTGCCGGCGGTCTTGAGATGTAACCGTTTTGACGTGTACTTCCCGACCACCGGATACACCAGAAACTTGTCGCTTCCGGAATGAACCGAAATCTTGTAGTACCCGTTTGACTTCGCGATCTCGCAGTGCAGAGCAAACTGTTTTTCAAACTCCGCCACGTCGCCGATGTAGTCGATCGCCTTTTGAAACTCGCCTATGAACCGCGGCGCGAGCGAGTTCACGGTGACCCCGCGCGCTTTCAGCTCACGCGCGATAAACAGGTGATGAGACGGTAAAGTCGGCGTCGTCGTCTCATCGATCGAGATTTCAAGATCGTACGAGTCGTCGGTCTTCTGCCGCAGGTGTGCATCGACTTCTTCCGAGAAGTCGAGCGCAGGTCCGTACATCACCGCGCATCGGCGCGCCTCCTCGACCGAGATCGTTACGGTTCCGGCTTCGTACTTGAACTCCTTCCCGGCGTACTCGCTCTCGACGCGTTTGCGAAACTCTGTCTTGAGTTTCTCGTACGCCTTCGCGACTTCCTTGTCGGACCACTCGGCAACCTCGGGCTTCATGACCTCGGTAAGGTCGAGCGTGATCATCGGCATGTGCTCCGCGAGCGCCGTGTCGATTGCCTCGATCGTCTTGAGATGATCGCCGTCGGCTCCGTAGCCGCGCTCAAATCCTTCCTGAAAGACGAGGAACGCCGCATCGGTCACGACGTCGGCAAACGTCCGTCCGGTAAACTGCAGCTCGCGCACGCTCTGCTGCGCAAGAACCGGGTAGACGTTGTACTTCCGCGCCGCGCGCAGTTGCCCGGCGGTTGCGCGCCCGATCCGGTCGCCCATTCCGATTGTCGTGCGTTCGTTCCGCAGCGAAACGGGTTTGGTGAACGGGAAAAGCTCGAATAGCGCGTGCGCGTTTTTTTTCGAGAGCGTCGACGTTTGAAAGTACATGCTCTCGAGTCGTTCGACCGGCGCGTCGAAAGGCGTTGTGAACTCTCGCCGCGAGGCCGCGCAGATCGACTTGCCGTCGTCGTTTCGCGACATACAGTACAATACGCCGTCGACCATCCGCAACGAACGGATGTACACCGATGTCTGCTCCTCGGTAAGCCCCCCCTGTTCGTCCGAGGAACTCCTCATGCTCGCAAGCTCTTCCTCGGATTTCTCGAGCAGGCCGAATTTGCTGATTATGACCGGAACATTTCTCTTCATCGGTTTTCTCCCTGTTTCAACTCTATCCCGAAGTACCGCACCGCGTTACCCCAGCAGATATCTCTTACCATTCGCCCGAGCAACTCTATGTCGCGCGGTACTTCACCGTCTTCGACCCAGCCACCGATCATGTCGCACAAAAGGCGTCGGAAGTACTCGTGGCGGGGGTACGACAGGAAGCTTCGCGAGTCGGTCAGCATTCCAACAAACCGGCTCAAAAGCCCCGACGTCGCGAGCGCGGTCATCTGGCGGATCATGCCATCTTTCTGGTCGTTGAACCACCAGCCCGAGCCAAACTGCATCTTGCCCGGTGCCGACCCGTCCTGGAAATTCCCGATCATCGACGCGAGAACCTCGTTGTCGGTCGGGTTGACGTTGTACAGAATCGTCTTCGGAAGTTGGTCGGTCGAGTCGAGCAGGTCAAAAAACCGCGCGAGCGAAGCCGCGCCGGGTTTGTCGTCCATCGAGTCAAACCCTGTATCCGGACCGAGCGCGCGATACATCCGCGAGTTCACGTTTCGCAGAGCCCCGAGGTGGAACTGCATAACCCACCCACGTTTGTGGTACGCGCGACCAAGCGCAAGCAGGAGTTCGGTCGTGAACGCGGCCTTCTCATCGGCGTCGATCGCCGTACCGTCGATGAGTTTCGCGACGATGCGGTCGAGTTCCGCGCGATCCGCCGTTCGCGCGACCGGAGTGAGAAGCGCGTGGTCGGAGATTCGCGCTCCACGCGAATGGAAGAAATCGATGCGCGCCTCGAGCGCCTCTCGCAGCGACTGGAAGCTCGTGATCGGCACGCCGGACGCGCCTTCCAATTTTTTCCGGTAAGTGTTCCACGTCGCCGGATCATCGGTGCCGTACGCCTTGTCCGGGCGAAACGCCGGAAGCACCGTTGCCGGACACGCCCCTTCGGCTGCGACTGCCGCGTGATGCTCGAGCGAATCGGATGGATCGTCGGTCGTGCATACTAACTTGACGTTCATCTGTTTCAGAATCGCTTGAGTCGAACCTTCAGGTGAACGAATTATCTCGTTCGCGCGGTCCCAAACG
>PXBQ01000093.1 GCA_003566875.1 Spirochaetaceae bacterium
ACGACAAAAACCGGCGCTTTCGGCTTCAACGGCACGCGCCGCGCCCACATGTACGCACCGACCAGAATCAACCCGAGCAGGAACCGAGCGAACGCTACGGTCCGGCCCGAGACGGCCGAGGTGTCGCTCACGATCTTCATCGATGCGCTTCCGGCGGCGAACATGAGCGCCGACAGCGTGATCATAGCGACGCCGAGCATCGGGCGCGGTGTTATAGTTATCGTCTTCATGTGTCGGATCACGGTAAACGAACAGCGGGTTTCGGGCAAGCGGGTTCGCGGCGCTGAGGATCACCGCTCCCCGGACCGCGCATCCGAGGTGAGAGGCAGTCGCACGAGGTAGTGGGTACCGCGTGATAGCGTGACCGTCACCGTAGCGCCTGCCTGCTCGAGCAGACCTTCGATGAGCGCGGTTCCTGCCCCGCTAATCGTATCACCACCCCAACCGGATTCCGTCGGCCGACCTGTATCGGCCAACACGATCACGACGAAGTCACCCTCGTGGCTGACATCCAGCAAAATCTCGACTTCATCGCCTTCGGCGTGGCGCGCTGAGTTCGTCAAGATCTCGGTTGCCGCGATGGAAATATGAATCGCAACGTCGACGCCGACCATGGAAGCGTTCTCGGGCCGTACCACGCGCCATATAAGGCCGGGGCGGTCGAAATCGGATCGGACGGTCGCGAAGGTGTGAGCCAGAACGTCGCCGATGTCGACCTCGAGCGCGTCTCCGGTCGGATCGAGCGTGTCGTGAACGGCGGAGATTGCAAGGACGCGCGCTTTCAGTTCGCGAATTCCGGGTGTATCGTTCGGCACCATGTTCACCAGACTCAAGACGGTCTGCAGGTTGTTCCGTACGCGATGATCGAGTTCGCGCAGCAGGTTCCGTTTTGCATGGAGGGTTGTATCGAGCGATCGGCGCACCGCGATATTGTCGTCGAGCTCGGCCTTCAGGTGCTGGGACAAACGGACCTGTGCGTCGGCGAGGCGGCCGAGGCGCCACAACAGACTGTGAATGACGTACGAGACCGCGATCGAGACAAGCACAAGATTCGACGCGATGATCCCGACTGCGACGATCGGGGAATCGATCGCCAAAACGCCGAAAGCCGCGAGCATCACGTATGCGCCGAGTACTCCACACACCGCGGTGACCGAGACGACGATTACCTTGACCGAGCCCATGACAGCGGAGAAAATCACGGCTGCCATCAGCCAGATATACCCCGCACCCGACATTCCGGTGCCGACCAGGACCGTCGTCCCGACACCCAGGCTGACGACGATCAGGATTCCGAGCTTCATACGCGAAGGCAACCGGCGTGACATCGCCGCGTACACAACTATGGCATACGCTACGGTGTCGACAACCGCAACCGACCACAATTGTGCAGAGACCGCGCCCCACATGCTCGGAACGTACGCGATAAAACCAAAAACTGCGAAATAACCGAAAAAACGCGCGAGTACATGATCGATGTGTTCTCGGGTGGACTCCGGCACCGATTCCTGTGGTGGAGTCCGCCGGACGTTTTTATCGCGATGCGAGCCCATTGTTCGAAAAGTGTAACGCATAGTCGGTGTGAATGCCACGAGAGCCCGGAAATGACTTCACACAATCTTCATCCGCGGGTCACGTGTGTATCATTCGCCTCGACGAAGATACACACGAAGGTCTGGAAAGGATCTGTTACCGCAACGCGGCACGGAGGAAACCGAGGTGAAAACGTTCTTGTTTGCAGTCATCGTCATTTTGTCCGGCATCGGTACCGAGCGCGCATTCGCGTGCCGGCAAGAGTACGTTCTGGTCGCCCCGAACGGCTCGGAGTCGGCGATCGAAGCATCGAGTACGACTCGTGTAGCGCTCGGTGAGACGTACACTTTGCGCATCGAGTACTACGAGGACCATCGGAACTGCACCGCGGTCCCTGAGGAGACGATGTTCCTGCTCGACGGAGCACGGTGGCGTGTCAATCGAGAGACGCAGCCGCTCGTGTTGACCGCAACACCCGAGTGGAACCGCCCATCGTCTCGCACAAACGTCGGCGAGGTTACGTTTCACGCGGCAGCGGCCGGGACGTGGAGGGTCGAGATAGTCAGAACGTGCACGCGAGACGGGTACACGGGTTGGCTCGAGTTCGAAGTGTCATGATGAAGAGACGCAAAACCAAGAAATGGATACCGGGGCGGATTGCTCCGCAGGTAGCGATGGTCGTCATAGTACTCGGCGGCGCGACGCTCCGGAACTTGTCGTCGGACGGTTTGCAGATTCCGACGATTTTTCCGGAACTCCAGGGGCTCTGTCCGATCGGGGCGGTGCAGACGATCTCGCGGATCTTCACCGATCCCGCGCATGTCTTCACGACGGCGCGGTTGAATATCTGGGTTCTCTCGGGAGTCGTCGCGGTCTCGCTCGTGCTCGGCGCGGCGTTCTGCGGACGATTGTGCCCACTCGGCAGTATTCAGGAATGGGTCGGGATGATCGGCCGTCGCGTTCTGGGCAAGAGATACAACGCGCTCGGCACCGGCAGGATCGACCGCGTGTCGGCTTACCTGCGGTTCGTCATGATCGGCGTCGTCTTTGCGGCGGTCGCCGGGTGGATCGCGTTCGATCTCGAACTCGTGAATCCGTCGATCGCGTTCGCCCATGCCTGGACCGCCACGGTCCCGATCACCGCGGCTCTCGCACTCGCGATCATCCTGGCCGGATCGTTTTTCGTGGAGCGACCGTGGTGCCGTTGGCTCTGTCCGTACGGGGCGATTCAGGGCACGATCGCGCGGCTCAGCCCGTGGACAATTCGTCGCGACGAGAAATTGTGCATCTCGTGTGGAAAGTGCGACCGATCGTGTCCGATGGCAGTACGGATCGCAACACGGCCGGCGGTTCGAGACGACCGGTGCAATCGATGCACGGTGTGCGTCGCCGCGTGCCCGGTCGAAGGAGCGTTGGAGTTCTCGGCGCGATTCGGGAAGAACCGGGTTCGCTCGGGCGTCGTGGTATCGATCGCCGCGGTCGTGCTGTTCGCCGCGCCGGCGGCTACCGTAGGAACGATCGGTCTTCTCACGCGACAGGAGTCGGAAACGAGGCAAACGGAGGAGTTCTCGCCGGACTCGGTCTCCCCGATGATGACCGTACGCGATCTCTCAAGCGCGGCCGGTATAGCCGAGGAGCAGCTGCTCGAAATTATCGGTCTACCCGCGGAGTTCGACACCGAGACGGTACTTTTCGATATCGAAGACAAACCCGGCTTTGAACACGTGACGGTCGGCTACGTCAGAGAGGCCGTCGGTGAGTTCCTTGCGCGGTAACCGCACGGCTTCACGTAAGCTTCGCGGAAGACGCAAATTGGATTCATGCGCGGCTGTTAGATTCCTGATAACGAGACACGGCAGTCGAGGATCTTCGAGCCGGATAATCCGGCCAAAGACAATTCAACCCGACTGCAGACAACCTGGAGGTTGGTCATGAAACAGTTTCTATTAGTGGGAGCGGCCATCGCGCTGCTCGGTGGGTTTGCCGTTGCCGGGGAAGAGGAGCCTGTCGGCCGCGAGGTCGCGGCGTACGGCGATCTCGCCGAGGCGGAAGGAACCCTGAACTACATGCGGGACGAATGGTTTCTCACAAATCCTGACGGAGAGTTTGAACTGCACATGGGGCCGTTCGGCCACACCGACGAGCCGATCTTCGCCGAGAACACAAACGCGTGGATACGCGGGTTTTTTCTCGGTGATCACATCGCGCCGGTCGAGGTACGCACCGAAAACGAAACACACGAGTTCTGGACCGTAGATCGGTTCCCGATCTGGGCGGGGTCAGGAGAGGGCGGCGGTCGCATCGCGCACACAAACCCGGACATCCCGACCGGACGGCGCGAAGAGGCGCAAGAGCGAGCTCTTGGCGAGCGGGGCGACCCGGACGAACGCCGGTTCGACCCTCCGACAGACCGCCGGTTCGATCCACCAGTGGCGCG
>PXBQ01000054.1 GCA_003566875.1 Spirochaetaceae bacterium
CTGGTGGGCTGGCTGGCGCTGAAGTACACGAAGCCGGTCGCGGATCGTGAGGCCCGGGGTCACGATCAAAAAGCCGCGCGTAAAGTGCGAACTGCCCGGGTGACGCACGGCGTTCACGGTCTGCCACGCGATCAGCATCGCCATGACCATCGTCTTCCCCGCGCCGGTCGCGAGCTTGAGCGCCAACCGGTTGACGCCGGAGTTCGCTTCCTGATTGGAGCGCCGAAGGTACGCGATCAGCCGCTTCCCGTCGACGGTGTACGGCGCCACCTCGGTCAGCCAGATCGTGGTCTCTACCGCCTCGATCTGACAGAAAAACGGCCTGATCCCGCCAAACGGATACGACCGCCAGTGATTAAGCAACCGCGCGGTCTCAGGCGTAACGCGCCACTCCTCGTGCGGCAAACCCCGCCACCGATCCACTTCTCCGCGAACCCGGTTGATGATGGAAGTAAGGTCGTACTCCTGCCCATCGGCGGTTCGATCCGCGGTGATCCCGAGTTCGGGCTGCTCGCTTTTGCCTCGGGCTTTCTTCGGCTTCGGAATCGGCGTGACAAACTTGGCCGACCTGCGCGCCGAGACCACCCGCGACGTCGGCATGCCGGTCTCGTCGAGTTCCCAGTGTCTGCCGGGGTACTCGTACGGGTTATTGAGAATCGGCTGTTCAAAGAACGCGTTTGTTTGCTCCGGCATTGTTACAGCCCCCGACGGTTACTTCGTTACCGCGGGGTATTTTGGACTATTCTGGGGTAATTGAAAAGGGTGGAATAATCGCTAAGCGCAGAAGATTAGTGTCGCCGACAGGTTGCGTTACTTCACAACCTCAAGCAGCTCGAGATCCGTGAGTTCTCGCCGTTGCGGCAGCTCCCGCCCGTCGGCGAGTGTCATGCGGCGATACGTGAGGACGCCCTGGACTCGGACACGCTGCTGCTCCAAACCCGCAAGTGTCCTCAGGTCTTGCGGCAAAACATACCAATCAACATCCTGATCGTCTGTGATCACGACATCAGCAAACGGTTCCGCGCCCACGAGCCGGACCACTCCGGTAACGGTCATGATGTCTCCCTCTTCAGCGTCTATGCGTTGCTCGGTAGCCGATTCCGGCGCCGGCCGCGCAAAAAGACAACCGCACAACGCAAGTAGCAGGATTACCGTTGGAAGACGCCGCACGTAACTCATCGGTGGGCTCTGTCGAGAAATGCATTCCCGGTTCCGGATGGATTGTGATCATAGCGGACGCTCTCGGGTGAGAACTCGTGATCAAGCCCAAAATGTACATCAACCGGATAAACAGAAGGGAGATCAACGGCCGGGTACTCCACCGCGAGCGTGAATGACTCCGATTCAAGAGAAGAGACCGAAGGCAGCACCGCGACTTCGTCCGCGGATTGGTTGTTCGAGTTGGCATTGAACACAAGGACGTAATCCCCGAAATATGTCGGGCCTGATGTGTCCACCGCACTACTCGCCGTGTTTATCCCGTGGTAACGAATGCTTGCGCCGCTTCCGCCGGAGTAGGTGTACCGGTCCCCGGATGTTCGGATCAGGACTGCCTCCCCCGGCGACAACGACGTTGAGATGCCTGAAGTATTCAAGAAACTCCATGGTACAGTTTGAATCCGACCCTTGTACCCACGAAGGCCGCTCGAATTATTGAGAATATTCGCGTGCCTCCACGTGCTCATAACCGACTCCCACGATGACAGCGACCAGTTAATCCGGCTTGTGGCCGCATCCACCACCGTCCGGAAATCCCGATGGCTCGAGCCGAGGATGTCCTTGTAGATTCCGGTCCCGTTACTCGCATGCAGCTGCAGCCACTGGAAAAACAGATACACAGTTGAGTAATTCGCCAGTGTGTCTCCGACGACCTGCTCCCAGTAGCCATTCCAGACAAAAAAGCTGTTGCCGTATCGAATCGTCTGGTTCGGATCGTTGTTGTGGTAGTTAATACGGCTCGTAACCTGGGAGCCCTCGTACAGGTACTCCGCTCCGGCCGATAGTCCTTCGTTTATCCAGAGATCCTGCGATCTGCCGTCTACCATGAACGTTGCCCCGAAGTTCACCAGATGCTGCAGCTCGTGAGCCGCAGTGCGGAAGAAAGACTGGCTGCCTGCGACGCCCGGATTTACGTCCATGAACACCATGTCCGCCTGGTTGGACTGCGAGAACGTATCGGTGGAAAACATATGTACCGGATCGAAGTAGCCCGCGACGTACCCTCCTGACCCGGCAAAACCGTCGATAATGTCGAGGAGAAGCAGAATCACCTTGCCGTTGTCATCAATGTCAGGAACGTCCGCGAAGTTTTTCTCGATCATGTCGTATATTGAGGACTCCACCTCATCGGCGATGTTTTGTCCAACAGTATTGCTCACCGACTGCGAATTCTCGACGTAGACCAGCACTCGGCGGGTGATTCCCCGTAGTGTTGACGGAACCTGGTACCACGTTCCGTCGGTTGATGTCCGTGCCCGAAACGTCCGTTCAAGGGCGTGCTCGAGAAGACGCTCGACTACAACGGAATATGTTTGCGGCGTTCCGTCCTGAGCGTGAACAAAGATAGAGAGGCTGTTCATACCAATGTCCAAATCGATCTCCCCAATCCCGGCCACCGTCGCGCCCGGGCGTACGGGTACCGCAGCGACAGTCACTGTCAACGTTTCCTGGGCAACGACGGCCGAATAGGACGTAACAGCAGGATCAAACGTCGGTTCCAGCGTAACCCCCGACATCGAAAGCGAGGCGAGATCCGCGTTGCTATCCGGTTCGGAGCGCGTGACCGTAATCGTGTAACTCGAGCTCGATCCGCTTTCGGCCTCGACCGTTATCGCTATGGCGGTTTCGCCGACTCCAAGCGCATGAGAACCGGCTCCCGCGATTATTTGCGCTCGCGTGTTTGATGTGGTCGCGACGACCGTGACTTGTGCAACCTGCCAGGGTACCGTCGCAGTGTACTCGAATACCCCCGGTTCGAACGCAGGAGAAATTACCGCCTGTTCAAGGCTGAGCGACGAGAGTTGGGAATCATCACTCGGGCCGAATATGTTGTCACATCCAAGGGTAACAATGGCGGCGACTAAAACAATGGCGGCGAGAGTTCGGTTTGGCAAAACATACACCTCCAATGACGAACGCCGGAATCCAGTCGAACGAGGCGTTTTCAATTAGACGGTTGGAAGCATTATATCACACAAATCAGCAGGAAAATTATATTGTGGCGAAAATCGAAATTCACGCCGAAAACAGGTAAACGAATGTTGAAATGGGCCGAAGCGTTCGCGTTTCGAGAGGCTGCTTGACTACATGGTCAAGGACACCGTCCTGGAGAAGAACGACATGCGATCGGTGCTCGAGCAGTTCCGCGACGCGGTCTGCACGTGCCTGAAGTTGGACTGTCGCGTGGAGTCACCGATCGGCTCATTTCATCCGGGCATCGCGAACGGACTCGTCCGCGTCAACGGAAACGTTCCGCCGATTCTACTCCCGCGGTCGATCCGTTCAATTCTGACGGGCTTCTCTGCGGTAAACTCCGGGAATCCGTGTCCATCACACGTGCCGCTGATTGAACCTTTCCTGAAACCCACGGACCTTTTCGATGACGGTCTCAAACGTCGGCGCTTCACCGAAAAACATTTCCTGCCGCATGTTGTTGTAATCCGATCGCCAGTCCGCCATCTGGTCATCGGTTGGGAGCACCCGCAGGTGTCCTCGAATCAGGGTTGGGTAGTCCACCCAACTGCGGCGAAAAAACACGCTGCGGTGGCCGGCCACACGGGCAAAAAGGTCGCTATCGGCCAGGGCTTGGTCCGCGACGCCCGCCGCTATCAACCGGTAAAGGTCGTAATAATGGCGCGCCATGTACTCTTTGCGCCGCTTTCCGCCGACGGGACGGAAGGTTTCTTCGTGAAGCAGCATAGCCTTCTCCCAAAAGGTTCGTTTCGGCA
>PXBQ01000216.1 GCA_003566875.1 Spirochaetaceae bacterium
CCGCATTCAATCCGTTATGGAAGAGCCAAACCGGACCGGCATCCGGCCGGGCCGGTTCACTCCTGCGGTGGCCATTTTTTTGGCCAATACTCGGTGAACGGTGATGGGTCGATGATCTGGCCCTCCGACAGTAATCGCGCCTGCAACTCTCCGACTGGGAGCTCAAACGGCATCCGCTGCGTACCCATACACAACACGATAGCGGCTCCGACGGCGTGGCCGAGCATTCCCCATGTCGGTTCCATTCGAATCGGTGAGAAACCGACGTGACTCGCCGAAAGTGCAACCGGCACGAGCAGGTTGGCAGCCTCGTCGCGGCGTGGCAACAGAGAGCGATACGCGATCGCGTACGGGCGAAGCGACCGGCGGGGCATCTCACCTTCCGGCACATAGCCGCCGACGGCGGCGGGTTCTTTGACCATTCGCACGGGATGAACATCGAGATAAAAGTTACCCAACGCGACGGAGTCTTCCTTGAAACGATTGGCTTCGGTCACATCGGCTTGCGTCATCACGTACTCGCCGATCAGGCGGCGCGCTTCGCGGACGTAAATATGCCATGGCCAGTTCTCGTTGTCGGTAAACTCGTCGGCGGCGAGCCCGTACCCGCACAGTTGCTCGCGGATCGACTCCGGGTGAACCTTCCCCGATATGGTGGACACGGAGTTAAGCAGTCGTGTATGTGTAGATGCCCGCGATGTAATCGCGTGGAGTTCCCACGCTGGAGTGTAGGTTCCCGGTTTGTGGTGTTTTCCAAATAAGGCGGGAGACCGATGGCCTTGGTCGGCCATCGGTGGTGGTGTGGTCAATCAACGCTGGATGACGGCCTGGACGTGTTCGGCTTCGACCTGGGCGGACTTGCCGAGGTAGGCTTTGTGAAGCGATGCGGCGGCGAACGTGTTGATGGTCTTGAGGATTCCTCCGGAGGCTTGATGCACGAGCGCGAGCGCGTTCTTGGTGAGAAGCGGCGTGAGCGTGCCGACCGCCTTGAGCCTGCCTTCGACGTATGCCGGCGATTCCTCCTGTTCGAGACTGCCGACGGTGTTTAGTGGACCCCGGAAACTGGACAACGCGCTAAGAATGCGTTGGAATGTGAGACGGAGGTTAATTCACCATTGGACAACAGCGAACGCAGTGTAACAGAGATCGCCGAGGAGTTCGGAGTCAATCCGACGCAGATCGACCGAGGGAAGAAAGTGCGCAGGATCGGCGAGTTTCACACCGCGCAAATCACCTGGGACAGCCGGAAGATCCGGGATGCCTTGCGCCTGGAGGGTTTTTTCGATCAACCGCAAGCGCGTGCAGCGGATGATGAGGCGTCTGGGGCTGCGTGTGGTGTTTCCTCAATCGTTTCACCAGCTCCACTATCCGAATTCGGGCCGGGAAGACACAGGATGAGATGGCGGAAACACGGGGATACTCGGGCAACTCTATTTCCCCGCTCGAAAACTCCAGAATTGAAGAGTACACCGTGAGCGACTTTAGCCTGATCGTCGCTTTCCTTGAGGAAAACGCCGCATTCCGGTACGATATTCTTGGAGGATCGGCGTGAAATTTCCTGAAAATATCGTCCTTGACCCTCAAGTCATGGGGGAAGGACCCTTTGTACGGGGAACGAGAGTGACCGTCGGACTCATCGTCGGCATGCTTGCGGGTAATCATGATCGGGATGAGGTGTTGAAGCTTTATTCCAACTTGACGTTGGCAGACATCCGCACCAGGCTATTCCGAGCGTGTCTCAATACCGTTCCCTGGCTCCGTTGTTTCTCACCATGTACAGTATTGACAGTACATGAGGTTCTGTCGGTTGAAGGTGATGCTGATGCCTGAAATCTGCCGTTTTTTCGGGATCGTGATCTATATGTTTTTTGAAGACCACAATCCACCGCACATTCATGTGCGATATCAGGGAAAGAAAGCGATGTTTGACTTTAGTTGAAACATCTTGGGTGGTGATCTCGGATCTCGGACAGCTACCAAACTGGTGCGTGAATGGATAGATTTTCACGTAGCAGATCTGCAGAAAGATTGGGAACTGGCGGTTAATGGCCAGAGTATCGAACGAATCAAACCGTTGGAGTGATACAGATGAACTGGGATTTGCAGGACGTAACCCATATCGAGTACAAGTCAGGATACTCCTACTATATTACGTTTGAGGACGGCACCGCAGGTATCGTCGACTTCTCGGAGTACCTCGACAAAGGACCCGTGTTTGAGCCGCTCAAGGTACCGGAGTTTTTCAGGCAGGCGCGCATCGAGGGCGGGACAATTTCGTGGCCGAACGGTGCAGACATAGCTCCGGAGACGTTATATGAGCGGTGTCTTGAGGATATGCCGGCCGATGTCCGTCAACACGGTTAAAGCAAGAGCCGGCGGAATCATAACGAAACAACTCACACGTTCACTCTCGGAAGACATCCGCACCAGGGGACTCCTGGCCTGGCTTGATCGGGACGGCGCGTATTCGCAGTACGTTGATACCCTGGCGGATCGACACGCAGAGGGAGAGTTCCTGTACCCGTATTCGCTTTCCACGGATCCTTTGTCCAGCTCATGCTGGAAATGGCAACTAAGTTTTGACCACTGTTGGTGTGCAGACGCCTTCTTGGACTGTTTTCACGCTACTAACGCCAAACGAGAGCGACCGGACTGCTAACAGTCGTGATCGGAGCTACGGAAAACTATGCACAGAATACGGTATTTGGGGCTTTAAGTACAGGCAACAGAACAAGTTATTAAGTGCGGCGAACTGGACTTGAACCAGCACGTCCTTGCGGACACTAGCCCCTCAAGCTAGCGTGTCTACCAATTTCACCACCGCCGCGGTTAGGAAGCTGAAGTCTACCAAAGCACGGGTTTTGTGTCAACGCGTTTTGCGGCGCGGAATGCTCATCGGCGCTCCGGTGCGTACTGCGGACGGGTCGCGTGGAGCGCATTTTGCGCGGGAGCCGTCCGGCCTTCCGCGATTGCCGCGTACGCCGTGCGATGGCGATCGAGGTACATATGTGCGGTCTCGAAGCCGAACTCGGCCTGGAGCCGCGCGATCGTGACCGTCGGGTCTCTCGGCTCGACGAGGAATCGTGCGCTGTCGCGATCCGAGCTAATCGATACGCGATCTCCGTACGCCGCGACGATTCGGTCGGGAACGCTGTAGTTGAAGTCCCAGTGGCACACCGCAAAATCGAGGTTGATGTCGGCGTAGATCCACGACACGCGCTCGTCGGTGACCGCGCGTACGCGCGCGAGAGGGTCGATCACCGCAGATTTGTCGCGGCGCACCGAGGTCACGACGTACACGTGGTGTTGCCACGCGTTCACGCGTAACGGAAAGCCGCCGTTGTACGCGGACGGCCAGAACACCAGGCGGGCGCCGGCGTCGGCAATCTCCTCCCAGCTCTCGGGGAAACCCGCGTCGAAGCAGATCTGTGCGCCGATTCGTCCGAAATCCAGGTCGAAAACGGGACTCGGAGCCGCACCGGGAGTCGTCCCGTTTTCCAGCACGGTGTAGTCCGGGCTCGTCGTGACGGGTTGCCGCTTGTCGTAGATGCCGACGACGGCGCCGTTACGCCCGATAATGACCGCGGAGTTGTACGCGTTTCGGTCGCGTTTCGTCACTATCGGGCACACGACGTAACACGAGTTCGCGCGTGCGATCTCTGCGACTGCATCGGTCGTCGGACCCGGAACCGTCTCGGCGTGAAGCGAGGTTCCGTCGGGGTCGGAGACGGTCGTGAACGTCTCCGGCAGGCACACTATGTCCGGCCCGACGCTGAGCGTGTCGTCGAGCAGCCCGAGAACGTACTTCCTGTTCTCGGCGGGGCTCCCGAAGAAACGTCCATTTCCGCAGACTGTCGCAACGCGGGCAATACGCGACATGTCGTCACCTCCTTTAGTCGGAAGTATACACAATCGGGGCGTGACGATCGAGCAACCTGAACCC
>PXBQ01000154.1 GCA_003566875.1 Spirochaetaceae bacterium
CGAGCGAAAACGCGTTCTTGACGGCGGAGTTTACCGCGGCGATCTCGCTCTCGCCAAACCCCTTCGCACGCAGTGCCTCGCTCGAGACCCCCGGCGCGCCGTCGAGGGTCGCGTGACCCAAGCAGTACGCGATGATTTCGTCAGCCTCTTTTTTTGTGTACCCAAGTTTCTTCAGCGCGGGAGGGATCGATTGATTGATGATCTTGAAGTACCCACCACCCGCGAGCTTCTTGAACTTAACGAGCGAAAAGTCGGGTTCGATCCCTGTTGTATCGCAGTCCATCACGAGCCCGATCGTACCGGTCGGCGCGATGCACGAGACCTGAGCGTTCCGATACCCGTGCTTCTCGCCGAGTTCGAGCGCGGAGTCCCACGCGACACGCGCGGCCTTCACCATATACTCGGGACAGAGCGTCTCGTCGATCGCCTGCGGCACGACCGTGAGCCCTTCGTATTGTTCGGCCGGAACCGAGTACGCCGCGTGGCGATGGTTCCGGATCACGCGGAGCATGTGCTTCTTGTTGGCCTCGTACCGCGGGAACGGCCCCGCTTGCCGTGCGAGCCGCGCGCTCTCGGCGTACGACTCGCCGGTCAGGATCGCCGTGAGCGCCGCGGCGATCGCGCGCCCCTCATCGGAGTCGTACGGGATACCCATCACCATCAGCAGAGTTCCGAGGTTCGCGTAACCGAGGCCAAGCGTACGGAAGTCGTAACTCTTTCGCGCAACCGCGGGACTCGGGAACTGCGCCATCACGACCGAGATCTCGAGAATTAGCGTCCAGATCCGGACCGCGTGCACGTACTCCTCGATCTTGAATCGGTGTTTCGCGACGTCGTAGAACCGCATCAGGTTGAGCGACGCGAGATTGCACGCGGTATCGTCGAGGAACATGTACTCCGAGCACGGATTCGACGCGCGAATCTCGCCGTCTTCCGGACACGTATGCCACTCGTTGATCGTCGTGTGGTACTGTACACCGGGGTCAGCGCAGCTCCACGCCGAGCGCGCGACCAAGTCCCAAAGCGCCCGCGCTTTCACGCTCTTCCACTCGGCTCCGTCGGTCCGTGTCCGCAGCGTCCAGTCGCCGTCGTCGAGCACCGCCTGAATGAACTCATTTGAGAGCCGAACCGAGTTGTTCGACGACTGCCCACTCACCGTGTTGTAAGCCTCGTCGTCCCACTCGGTGTTAAAAATCGCACGCGAGATCGGTGCCTCGCCCTGCCGAGCCAAGTGTAAGAGCTGATACAGCGCGGGCGTCGGGACGTCGGCCTTGATCGCGGCGACGAGCGCTTTCTTCAGTTCCGGATTAGTGTCGGGCTGGTATCGGTCGGCCTCGGGCCCTGAGAACGACTCGATCGCGGCGATGATCCCGCGCGTGTACCGGTCGAGGACCTTGCTGCCGACAGCCATCGACGCGACTTTGTACTCCTCGTCGACCTTCCACGAGACGTACTTCTCTATGTCCGGGTGATCGACGTCGAGCGTCACCATTTTGGCCGCGCGACGCGTCGTCCCGCCGCTCTTGATTCCCGCGGCGCTGCGATCGGCGATCTTGAGAAACGATAAAAGACCCGACGACCGCCCGCCACCGCTCAACGGCTCGTTCAACCCTCGGATTTTCGAGAAGTTGCTCCCAGTTCCGGAACCGTACTTGAAAAGCCGTGCCTCACGCGCGACAAGATCCATGATCCCGCCCTCGTTCACGAGATCGTCCTCTACGCTCAAGATGAAACACGCGTGCGGCTGCGGTCGCTCGTACGCGCTCGTCGACTTCTCTACCTCGTTCGTCTCGGGGTTCACGAAGAAATGCCCTTGCGGTGGACCGGAAATTCCGTACGCAGCGTGTAGGCCGGTGTTGAACCACTGCGGCGAGTTCGGCGCGGACATCTGATTTGCGAGCATGAAGACCGTTTCATCGTAGAACGTCTCGGCGTCCTCCTCAGAGTCGAAGTACCCCGCGCGCTCACCCCAGAGCCGCCACGTCGCCGCAAGACGGTGAAAGACCTGCCTTGCATCGGATTCGCCGCCCGATGAACCGTCTTCCATCGGGACACCGGCTTTCCGGAAGTACTTCTGCGCCAATATGTCGGTCGCGATTTGCGACCAAAAATCCGGTACTATGACGTTTTCCATACGGAATATGACCGATCCGTCCGGGTTCCGGATCTCCGACGTACGCTCAACCCACCGGATCGAACCATAGGGGTCGCTGCCTTTTTCTGTGAACACTCTTTTTATTTTCATAACACGCTCAGTACACCATATGTGGTGTTTTTCGTCAATGTTTTTCGCAGAAATAACACTAAATACAGGCAAGTCTCGACGAAAAATCTGGAACGAGCGTAAGTATTGATTATAGAATCAGTTATGTATTGTTGTCGTGGATAACTCGACGCTGTACGACACAACGACTACATTATCAGACTATGGCACGGGGCGAAACAACTTTCGAGAGGAGTACCGACACGCTGCACCGCGTCGCCGTCAGCGACGTTCGCGCCGTGGCGACCGACGCGATGATCATCGAGTTCAACCGGACCGCCGGTTTCCACGCGGGCCAGACTGTCGCGCTCACGATTCCGGACTCAGGGATCGATCCCCGGTGGTACAGCATCGTTTCTGCTCCGACGGAACCCGTTATCCGTGTCTTGTTCGATATCGTGCACGACGGCGCGCTCACGCCTCGACTCGCGCGGTTGCGCCCAGGAGACTATCTGCTCGCCTCGCTGCCACGCGGCAGCTTCACAGACGACACCACGCGCCGATCGATCTGGATCGCGAACGGGACCGGCGTCGCTCCATTTGTTTCGATGGTCTGCGCGGGTATCTCCGCGCCAAAAACGCTGATTCACGGCAGCCGAACCGTCGAGCGGCTGTTCGGACGCGAGCGGTTCGAAGCGGAGCCGCTTCTCGAGTACGTCGCGTGTGTGACGCGCGAACGCGACGACCGGTTCTTCGCCGGACGACTCACGGAGTACGTCGAGCGATTGGACGCGCCGCTCGACGCGCGCTACCTACTCTGCGGCAGCGCCGGCATGATCGTCACGGTGCGCGACATCCTGATCGCGAAGGGCGTCGGATTTTCCGACATCGTCGCCGAGACGTACTTCTGATGCCGCGGCCGCGTACGGCATAGACCGGACCCGCGCTTTTTGTGGTATTCTAGCCGGGATGAACAGCATGGCGACATACGAGAGCGAAAACACGGCCGCGCGAAGCCCTTCGCGACTCCTCGGCTCGACGCGCAAAGAGTTGCGTGATTTGGCGGTGTCGCTCGGCGCGCGAGCGTACCACGGCGACCAGATCTACGACTGGATCTACGCGAAGCAGGTCACCGAGATCGACGCGATGACGAATCTGCCCGCGGCGTTCCGCGACCGATTGAACGCCGAGGTATCGGTCGGCGCCATCCCGCCGGCCAAGGTCTCTTCGTCGACCGACGGCACAAAAAAGTACCTCTACGCGACCGAGTCGGGCGGCTGGGTCGAGGCCGCGTACATCCCGGAGTCCGGCCGTGCGACGCTCTGCCTCTCGACGCAGGTCGGGTGCAAGATGGGGTGCCTGTTCTGCATGACCGGCAAGCAAGGATTCCAGGCGCAGCTCGATGCAAGGGAGATCATCAACCAGTACTACTCGCTGCCCGAGCGCGAGAGTGTCACGAACATCGTGTACATGGGCATGGGCGAGCCTCTCGACAACCTCGACGCGACGCTGAAGAGCCTTGCGCTCTTCACCGATCACCGCGGCTTGAGCCTCGCGGCGAGCCGAATCACCGTCTCGACGATCGGGCTTGTTCCCGCGATGAGACGATTCTTGAGCGAGACGCAGTGCCGCCTCGCGGTGAGTCTTCACTCACCGTTCGCCGATGAGCGGCGGAAGTTGATGCCGATCGAAACGGTTCACGGTCTCGAGGAGGTGCTCGCGGTCGTCCGAGAGTTC
>PXBQ01000489.1 GCA_003566875.1 Spirochaetaceae bacterium
CTCGGATTCACGATCGTTTTTGTCGCTCTTGGACTTGTTTTCAGCGGATCGGGCATCCTGTTCGGCGGCGTTTCGCGCGCGGTCGATATCGCCGCGGGGATCGTCGTTATCGTGCTCGGACTGAACATTGTATTCGATTTTGCTAAATTTCTCCAGTTCGAGCGGCGATTCCGGGTCGCTCCCCGCGGGTCGTCGTACGGCTCGGCCGTGGCGATCGGGATGGCGTTCGGCGCGGGGTGGACGCCGTGCATCGGCCCGATTCTCGCGGGCATTCTCTTTCTTGCCGGGAGTTCCGGGCGCCTCGTGACCGGCGCGAAGTACCTGACAGCGTACTCGATCGGACTCGGCATCCCGTTCGTTCTTGCGGGGTTCTTCTTCGTCCCGGTCATGCGGCGGCTCGAAACGGTGAAGAAACACCTTGCGAAAATTCGGGTCGCGAGCGGCGTTTTTCTCGTCGCGGTCGGAACGATGATCGCGCTGGGCCGGTTCCAGCGCTTGAACGCGTGGGTGATATCGTCAGGAACGCGGCTGCGCCGATGGGACGCCGCGAATTCCGCGACATCGCGTATTACGTTCGCGACGCTCGCGATAGTGATCGCGCTTCCGTTCGTCGCCTCGGCGGTCCGCGCAATACGCTCACCGGCCGGCCGCAGCGACCGCGTTTTTCCGTATGCGGCGACCGCAATTTCGGTTTCTCTCATCGTGATCGCTGCCGCGCAGGCGACCGGGATGATCAACCTCGCGGAAATCGTATCGCGGTGGCTCGTGTTCCAGGGCGTTTAGGATCGGGCCCGTGTTGATCACGCATCGGGGTTTCGGATACACTCGGCTCGAATATGAGTATGGGTGATATTCGCGACACGTCTTTTCCCCGCTTCGACGTTACCACTTTTATCGCCACGCTTCTGCTCACGGTCATCGGGATCATGTTCATCTACTCAAGCGGGACGACGACGTCGGGAGTCGTGTTTTCGAGCGAGTACATCCGGCAGATCGTGTGGTTCGCGACCGGTTTGCTGCTCATGTTCGGCGTGTACTTCCTCGACTATCGCAGACTTAGCGACATCGCGCCGTACTTCTTTGTCGCGATTCTGATCTTGCTTGCATTGACTCTCCGGTTCGGACGCGTCGTGAACGGGGCGCGCAGGTGGATCGGAATCGGCAATCTCGGTTTTCAACCGTCTGAGTTCGCGAAAATCGCGGTGATCCTTTTACTCGCGAGGTATCTCGACCGGTCGCGCGGAGCGATCACACGGCTTCACCGGTTCATTATTGCGTTTTCGATTCTCGTTCTCCCGGTCCTTCTTGTCGTCGTGCAACCGGATCTCGGGACGGCGATGGTGTTTCTGCCGATTTTTTTCTTCATGACGTACGCGGCGGGCGCCCGTTTGCGGCACATCTTTTTTGTCCTGGCGACAGGATTGCTGTTAGTCATGTTCTCGGTCCTTCCCGCGTACGAGTCGCTCATTCTCCGCCGTAGCGTCCCGATCATCTCGGTCTTGCGTGACACGACGCTCGTCTCGATCGTGCTCGCAGGCACCGGAGCCGCGTTGCTATTGTCGGTCGTCGGGTGGTTCGTCACGAAGCGAAAACCGTTTTTCTGGACCGTCTTTGTGTTGAGCATCTTTCTGCTCGCGCTCGGGGGATCGTACGTGCTGCGGAATTTCCTGCGCGAGTATCAGATCATGCGGTTCATCGTTTTCATCGATCCCGAGATCGATCCCCGCGGCACGGGGTGGAACACGATCCAGTCGATAACCGCGGTCGGCTCCGGGGGGCTGTCGGGCAAGGGCTTCCTGCGCGGCACGCAGGGACAGTACCGATACTTGCCGCAGCAGAGCACCGACTTCATTTTTTCGGTTCTCTCGGAAGAATGGGGGTTCATCGGATCGGTTGTCGTGATTCTTCTTTTCATCGTTGTGTTTGCGCGCGGATTCTCGATCGTCTTGCACGCGCGCGACGCATTCGGCGCGTACGTCGCGAGTGGAATCATCGGTATGTTATTTTTTCACGCCGCGGTGAACATCGGAATGGCGATTGGCGTGATGCCGATTACCGGCCTTCCGCTGTTTTTTGTGTCGTTCGGAGGCTCTTCGCTCTGGACCGGCTTTCTCGCGATCGGGATCCTCATGAGCATACACCGTCGCCGCATTCATCTTTAAAACAAAACTATTTGGACCGTAGAACCCGGCCGATCGGCCGCGTATACTGACACAAGAAAACACCGACTGGAGGGCATCATACATGAAGGAAATCACAGATCTTCTGCCGCACCGCGATCCGTTTCTCTTCGTAGACAGAATTGAGAAGGCAACGCCCGAGGAAATCGTCGCGTATCGCACGTACACGTCGAACGAGCCGTTTTTCAAAGGGCACTTCCCGACGTATCCGGTTGTCCCCGGCGTCATCCTCGTCGAGACAATGGCCCAATGCGGCGGTGCGGGGATCAATGTCCAGGATATCATTCCGACGGGGTCGCTTTTTTTTCTCGCCACGGTCGACAAGGCAAAGTTTCGTCGACAGGTCCGCCCCGATGAAGAGGTCCGGTTCGAGATAAAGAACCTCCGAATCTCGCCGAAGATGATCAAACAGTCCGGCCGCGCGCTTGTCGGAGACGAACTCGCGGCGGAAGCCGAGTGGCTCTGTCTCGTCGGCCCCGCTCCGATCTAGCCGCGCCGAGCATCATCTCATCGCGACATCGGCTCCCCTGCGAACGAACGCGTCGCGAACTCCGCGCGAACGGATCAAGTGCAACGCCGTTCCGGTCTCGTCTCTCTCAAAAGGTCCGGCAAAAGCGCGATACACCTCTCGTTCGGCCCCTCGCGTCGCGAGGATCGTCGTCGGGAGATTAATCGCGATCTCCCCGAGCGCTTGCTCGGCCGCCTTTGAGCTGTTGTACGCGCCGATCTGCACGTAGTACGCCTCGCTCACAAGCTGTTCGAGTACCTCGGCCGGCTCATCGGCCACAACCGGAGGCCGGGGGTCGGCCGGCTCGACGACGACAGCGTCGGGCTCGAGCGGTCGCGTATCGGGCTCGGCGCGCACGACGGGCTCGCGTGGGGGTTCAGGGCGAACCACGACGGCGGGCGGATCGATCTCGGCCGGACGGGACGGATCGGGCATCACGGTCGGCGGCTCCGGCGCGGCCGGTGCCGGGCGCCGATCGTCGGGTTCGCGTGGGTCGGGATCCGCTGCCGCGACACCGTCATCGGCGCGGTCCGGCGCGCTCGGGAACGCGGCAACAGCGGGATCATCCGGATCGATCGGCTCGGTACGTCCGATCGATGCTTCGAGTTCGTCGACCGGCGCGCGAGGCGGGCGGAGGTCCGCAGGCTCGAGAACGAGCGTCGAGTCCGGCGGCACCGGAGGAACGATACCGTTCACGATCCGCGGCTGCTCGCTCTCCACCGGCTCATCGGCCGGGGGATTAACCACCGGAAGATCCACGACAAGCGGCTCGGTGTCGGGAGAATCGGCTATCGGAAGTCCCGGCTCGGGTGTGTCGTCCACCGGAGGCTCGGTGACGGGCGGCTCGGCAATCGACGGCTCGCTTTCACGGTCGGCGGGCGGCTCGGCGACGGCCGGGCGATCGACGCGCGCGGCCGCCAACGCGGGTACGTCGGGTGTCTCGAGAGGCTCAGGACGCGCGACGGTCGGATCGGGGGCGACGACGCGCGGATCCGCGATCGCGAGCCGGTCGGCAGACACCTGGTCCACACGCGGAGCGTCGGATCGGTCTAGAACCGTAACCGCATCGTCGCGCGACTCGACGAGAACCTGTCGTTCGGGAGTACGCGCCGCGAGATCCGCCGCCGCGCGATCGATCAGACTATCATCGTCGGACGGTGCTACCGCGGGCGCCTCGGGAAAGCCGGGTTCACTCGGTGCGACGGTCACGTCCGGTGCGACCGTCACGCGCGGCAAC
>PXBQ01000523.1 GCA_003566875.1 Spirochaetaceae bacterium
CATCGGCGACGTCGGGCACGTCACGGGCATATTGACGCTCTTGGAGCGGTTTCTTCCTGAGGCCAAGGTAATCCTCTGGACCGCGATCGACGTCAAAGAGTACAACGACCTGATTCGAAAGTACTGGCCGCGCGTTCGTGTCGTTCACTCGCGCCTCGGAGGTGCCGGTGACGAGAAATTCGAGCCGACCAACAAGGAAGTGTTTGCGGCCGTGGAGGAGGCGGACTTTGTGATCGGCGGGCACGGCGGCTCGATGGGGCAGATCATGAGGTGGATAGCACAGCGTTACGACATCCCGTACGGAATCGTCGGTGTCACGGTGAGCGCTCCTCCAACCGGTGCGAGCAAGGATTTTATCGACGGTGCGTCGTTTTTCTACACGCGCGACACCCAGTCTCTCGAGAACCTCAGGCGATCCGGCGCACGCTGCAAGACGATGGAGTTTGCGCCCGACGCGACGTTCGGCTCGGCTATTGTCGACGACGCCGCGGCCGAAGCTTTTTTGCGCGAGCAAGGATTGACCGCGGGAAACTTCATATGCGTAGTGCCGCGATTGAGAGTCACGCCGTACTACCGGATCGAACCGCGCTTCAGGTCGGACCCTGCGCCGTGGAGCGATGAGCGACGGCGCGAAGTCGACACGTTGAACGATGCGCACAAGGAAGAGGACCACGCGAAGGCGCGAGCCGCGATCATCACGTGGGTCCGAGAGACCGGCAAGGACGTGCTCCTCTGCCCAGAGATGATACACAACATGGATCTCTTCGATGAGCTCTTGTTCGATCCGCTTCCGGCCGACGTCAAACCGAAAGTCAAAAAGCGCGAACGGTTCTGGGTGACCGACGAAGCCGCCGCCGTTTACAAGAGAGCGGTCGCTGTGCTCAGCTTCGAGTGCCATTCCCCGATCATCTCTTCAGTCCAGGGCACTCCTGCCTTCTACCTCCGGCAGCCGGAGGATACAATAAAAGGACAGATGTGGTACGATTTCGGCTTGAGCGACTGGGTGTTCGAGATCGAGCAGAGCACCGGCGAGCAGATCAGCGATCGATTGATGTCGATCTCGACCGACCCAGCGGCCGCGAGAGAGTACCTCGCCGCCGCGATGGATAAGGTCGCCCGGCTTCAAGAGAAGAAAATGACCAACATCAGGAACGAGGTGATCTCCGCGTAGCGGCCCACGGGTTCTTATTGGAGTACGACGTATGAAAACCGTTCCATTCGGCTCGCTGATCCGGCCGACCGATGAGGCGTACGGATTCGAGATGGACGAGTACTGGCTCTGGTGCGGCTCGGCCGTCGAGGGCGAAGACGGGCGGTGGCACATGTTCTCGGCGCGATGGCCGAAGACGCTGCCGTTCTTCAACGGCTACGTCACGGCATCCGAGATAGTCCACGCATCGTCCGACGGTCCGTATGGGCCGTACCGGTTCGAAGACGTCGTTCTTCCCGACCGCGGCGAGTCGTACTGGGACGGAAGAATGACGCACAATCCGTCCGTCGTGAAGCACGGCGACACCTACGCGATATACTACATCGGCTCGCATTACCATGGCCGGCGTCCGGACTTCGAGGCGCTGACGCAAACACAGTGCGCTGCGGTCGGCGAGTGCTACGGGAACATCAGAATCGGCGTCGCGACGTCGCGATCGGTGTACGGACCGTGGGAGCGGCGTGACCATCCGGTTTTTGAGCCCGCCGAACGCGGCTGGGACAGCACCATCGTGACAAACCCGGCTCCGTGCGTTCTCGACGACGGAAGCGTATATCTTTTTTACCGCTCGAACACGCCGAGCGGGATGAAGATCGGCGTCGCGAAAGCCCCGAGTTTCTCCGACCGTTTCACGCGCGTCGTCGATCACCCGCTGTTTCAGAAGTTTGACGGCATGGTGATCGAGGATGTGTTTGTGTGGTCGAACGGCGATCACTTTGAGATGATCGCGAAGGACTGCAACGGTAAGCTGTGCGGCGAAAAATGGGGTGGCGTGCATTTCGTCTCGCGCGACGGAATCCGGTGGGATGCCGCCGACCCGATCACCGCGTACTCGAGAACCGTTCGGTTCCGCGACGGCCGATCGGTCGAGGCCTACCATCTCGAGCGTCCGAACGTCACTTTCAAAAACGGCGCCCCGTACTTCATCAGCTTCGCGTACGGCGTCGGCGGCGGCACGACGTACGCGTACGGAAACCAGAACTTCGACGCGATGACCCGAAGCAAGACGTTGATCGTTCCCCTCTCGCACGATACATGACGGTTTACGCCGTCATGCCGGTAACCCGGGCGTGGAGGGGGTAGCCGGTCACGGTGTGCTCGGGCACCGCTGAACGGTGAGCGAACGGTAGAGGTCCGGCGTCTTTGCCGACAGTCTCACGCGCATCACGCGGATCATCACCGAACCACCGCGTCCGCAAGGAGCTCATCGCCGAGATACAGTCGAGGCCCCAGTTCTCGGGCTGCCCCTCGAACCGCTCGTACGCCGCGGCCGCGCGGAGTAAACGGAGGGAGCACGCGGCGCGCGTCCGCATCGCCGCTAGCGGAACAACGCCGCGATCGCGGGCAGATCAGGCTTGTACACCATGAGCGCAAAAACCAAAACGAGCGGGGTGACGCCCGCCAAACTGATCCACCAGCGTAGCCTCAAGAGTCGGGTGAGCTCTCCAGGAAGCGCAGGGTCGGCGGGGTCGAGAGCGGCCATGAGCCTTTTCACTTTGTACTGAGTCGGGATGTCGCTCAGCACCCAGAACGCGCCTGAGAAAAGAAAGAGCACGAAGGCCCACGACAACCACCCTATTTCCCAGAGATCACCCGCGATGACGCTGAGCATGAGGCCCGCGACGAGCGCGACGATGATGAGCGGCGAGGAGACACGCGCGTCGAGCCACGCCACGGTTTCGTACGTGTGAAGAATCACGTCCTTGCGGCCGGACGCGAGGGCTCTGCGTTCCCAGAGCATCCCGACGACCGCGTTCGCAAAGAAAAACGTCGCAGCCACGATATGGACGAAGCGCGCGTGCCCGTACAGCGCCGGCTGATTGAGCAGCGCCAAAAAGGCTTCTAAAAAGAGGACGGCAAACGCTATAAGACCGGCCATTACGGCAAGGGAGGCGTACAGGACGTGCTTGGTCTTCATACGCGAGTATTGGAGCACAGCCGCGCGCGGAATGCAACCGGAAACGCGTCAACGCATCGCGGATTTTCGCTTTTCAATTGCGCCACGCCCGATACGCGGCTACAATAGGTGTACAGCATATGGAGAACACCGCGTGTTGAATCCTGCGATCAGGCGGTATTGGCCGCAGTACGAGTGGGCGAATGTCTTCGCGATGATAAAGAACATGAAGGTCAAACCGATGCGCTGCGACGAGCGCTTCGACGGCCGTCTGCTCGTCATTACCGGCGCAACGTCCGGCGTGGGCTATCACACGGTGCGGAAGTACGCATCGATGGGCGCGCGCATTGTCATGATCAACCGGAACGCGGAGAAGTCCGAGCGTGTCCAAAAAGAGATAACCGAGCTCTTCAACGCGCCGGTCGAGTACTTCATCGCCGACTTGAGTCTACCGGCCGATATGCAGAGGGCCGGTCGCTACTTGGCAGGGCTCGAACGGCCGATCGACGTGCTGCTCCATAACGCGGGCGTGCACCTCGAGAAACGCCACGAAACGCCGGACGGTCTCGAAACGAACTTCGCGCTGCACTTTCTCGCACCGTTTGTCATGACGAGCATGCTCATCCCGAAGCTCAAAAGCGACGCGACGGGACGTGTCATCTTCGTCGGGTCGGAAGGCTACCGCTTCGCGGTGTGGGGGCTCGATCTCGACGACCTGCAGTGGACGCGCCGGCGATACACCGGCATCAAGGCGTACGGAGCCGGAAAGCTAGCGCAACTGCTCTCGATGCACCACTTTGCCGAGGA
>PXBQ01000171.1 GCA_003566875.1 Spirochaetaceae bacterium
ATCGAGCTTGTTCGCGAGTTCGACGGTCTCGTCGTACGGACAGACGACGAGAATCGGCTTGCCGGCATCCTGCAGCATCCGAAACATCGGGACGTGGACGAGAGCGGACGGCGTGCCCGCCCCCGGGGTGAACTGAACCGCGGTGATCTCACGCGTCTCCGCGAGGGCGGGCGCGTGGCGTGCGGCGTCGGGGCCGTCGAGGTGAAACAGACACCGTCCCGCGATCGCTCCTTGACGGCTTAACGACGGGAGACAGAACTCCCTGAACTGATCGGGCCCGATCATCGCGTTGAAGTCGCACGTCGGAATCGTGTACGGCGTCTCGGACCACGCGTTCAGCCACTGCACGGGAGCCGATCCTGCATCGAGAATCGTGGTGTAAAAATCGAAGAAGATCCCCTCCCATACCGCGACGAGCGCGTCGGCGGCGGACTTCACCGCCTCGGGCTCGTCGAAGAGATCGACGATCAGGCGCTCGGTGCCGCGCAGATTCGCGAGCGTATCGATCGCGCCACTCAGATCGGGGAGACACACGAGGTACTGCCCCGCCCCATCGCGCGCGGTCGCCGCGAGGAGCTCCTTCACGCGCGGGAGCCACTCCCCGGACGGGGTAAACCCCGAAGCCGACACCTTCGCCCAATCCTCGATGATCGGCGTCTGCCAGGACGTCTGCGTCTCGGTATCAAACTCAAGAGGCGCTCCGACGTACGCTCCGATCGTGACCGGCCCGATATCGACCCGGATACTCGGCGGCGTCGCGTCGATCCAGTACGTGTTCTCGCACTGCGCACGGCGGACCTCGAGCCACGCCGACGGATCTCCGAGCAGATCGAACGCTTTGTCCCAGCGTCCGACGGTGGTCTTCCGCCCTCCGCCGAGAAGGAGCGGCGTACGATTGGCGCGCGCCCACCAGTGTTCCCATCGCGCGGCGATTTCCGGAAAGCCAGGCGACAGATCGAGCGGACGCGACGAGACTCGGCGCAACGCGTTGCTGATCTGTGAATTCTGTGAACGTGCCTTTCCGCCGTTCTCGGAGTCGGGATTCCCGGTGTCAAAATGTGTTTGAGTTGCCATACCGAAGCATTATATTGAGGACGGGCGCCAAGGACTACGGCCGACGATTCTATATCGGTTTATCTGCGGTGTGCTGCAACCAAAACGACGCCGTGGGCGTCGTACCAGCTGAAGGAGTTACTATTCATGACCGACAATCACGGCACAGATGCACACGAGCTCGTCGCGCGACTCAAGCCGTTCGAGATACCAAATACCATGCGAGCCGTATGGCAGCTCGCGACGACGCTCATCCCGTATCTGGCGATCGTCGTGCTGATGTACGCGTCGATTCGCGCCGACCTCCCGTACTGGACGACGCTGCTTCTCGCGCTCCCCGCGGGTGCGTTTCTGGTCCGGCTGTTCATTATTTTTCACGACTGTTGTCACGGCTCGTTTTTACAGTCACGAGTCGCGATGCGGGTGATCGGCAACATTCTCGGCGTGCTCACGTTCACGCCGTTCGGCGAGTGGCGGCATTCACATGGGATCCATCACTCGACGGCGGGGAACCTGGACAGACGCGGCATAGGCGACGTCTGGACGATGACCGTCGACGAGTACACCAAGGGTTCGCGATGGACGCGCCTCAAGTACCGCGTGTACCGGAACCCGATCGCTATGTTTGGCGTCGGCCCGCTGATCATGTTTCTGATCGCGCAGAGATTCCCCGGGCCACACGCAAAGAAAAAACAAATTGCGAGCGTCTGGTTCACAAACGCGATGATCCTCGCGATTATCGCGACGGCGTGGTTCACGATCGGGCTCGGCACGTACTTAATGATCCAGATTCCGGTCATGGCGGTCGCCGGAGCCGCGGGGATCTGGCTATTCTACGTGCAACACCAGTTTGACCCGACGTACTGGGCGCGGTCGGACGAGTGGGAGTCGCTCGACGCCGCGCTGCACGGCAGCTCGTACTACAAGCTACCCGCTATCCTGCAATGGTTCTCCGGGAACATCGGTTTGCACCATATCCACCACCTCCGTCCTCGAATACCCAACTACAATCTGCCGAGGGCTCTCGCCGCGATCCCGGAACTCGAGCTCAAAGAACCTCTCACTATCGCAAAGAGCTTCACGTCGATCCCGCTGAACCTCTGGGACGAGGCCAACAAACGGCTCGTGACGTTTCGGGGACTGAGCCGCGCGTGAACACCGCTTCCCGGCCGTCGGAGGAGATCACTAACGCCGCGACGCACGGGTTTGGCGCCGTGCTCGCGATCGGCGGGACCGTCGCGTTGATCGTGCACGCCGCGTCGTCCTCGGACCCGTGGCGGATCGTGTCGTTTACCGTTTTTGGTGCCACGATGATCCTTCTCTACGCGGCATCGGCGGTGTACCACGCGATGCCGCCGGGACGCGCAAAGACCACGTTCAAGATGATCGACCACCTCGCAATCTTCGTCTTGATCGCAGGAACGTACACGCCGTTCACGCTTGTGCCGTTGCGTGGTCCCGCCGGATGGACCGTGTTCGGCGTGATATGGGGTATGGCCGGGGCCGGGATCGTTCTTAAAATCTTCACAATCGGGAAGTACCGAAAGCTCTCGACTCTCGTGTACATCGTGATGGGCTGGACGGTCATCGGCGCGGTTCGGCCGCTGGTCCAATCGGTTCCGCGCGAGACCCTCGTATGGCTCGCCGCGGGGGGATTGTCGTACACGTTCGGAACCGTATTCTACCTCTCGAAACGACTCCCGTACGCGCACGCGGTCTGGCACCTCTTTGTGCTCGGCGGTACCGTCTCGCACTTCATAGCGGTGATGCGGCTGTAATCCCGCAAGAATGTGGTTCTTTTTCGTTTTTTTCGGCTCCAGGAGTTTGGATTACCGGCGTACACGCAGTATTTTGGTCGTAGCGTGTTTACACGCAGTGCTTCCGCGTGTTTGACTGGTGCTATACCGTCATTTTCGGAACAAATTCAACGCATAGAGGTTAATCATGAGAAACGCAGGGCGCTTCGTCCTCCTTTTGACTTTGGCAGTAGTCGCCGTCGCCGCGTGCGCGCGCAACTCGGAAGACGCCGTCGCTACGGTAAACGGCAGCGTAATCGAACGGTCGGCTCTGAACCGACAGCTTCAGCAGCAGCTTGCGCAGTACGAGGCGCAGGGATACGAGATTCAGGACGAGCAGAGGGCCATGCTCGAGGAACAGGTTCTCGATCAACTCATCATCCGTGAGCTCGTCTTGCAGGACGGCGCGGCGCGCGGGATAGTCCCCGACGACGCGGCGGTCCAGGAGATGATGCTCGAGATCCGTAGCCAGTTCCCGGATGAAGAGACTTTCAACGAGGTGCTCGAGCGCGAAGGACTAACGCTCGAGGCGCTCGAGGCGAGCATCGTCGAGCAGATGATCGTCGAGGAGATCCTCGAAGGTGATATCCTTGTCGGAGTGGGCGTCGATGAACAGACCGCACGTGAGTTTTACGACGCCAATCCGGACCTTTTCGCGACCGGTAACGAGGTCCGCGCGAGCCACATCCTGATCCGCACCGACGGCGCAACTGCCGACGAACGCGCGGAGGCCAGAGCGACGCTTGAAGGCGTACTCGACCGGATCGAAGGTGGTGCCGCGTTTGCCGAACTCGCGCAGGAGTACTCGCAGGACGGGACCGCCGAACGCGGCGGCGACCTCGGGTTCTTCGGCCGAGGACAGATGGTCGGTGAGTTCGAGCAGGTTGCGTTCGACCTCGAGGTCGGCGAGACAAGCGGCATCGTCGAGACTCAGTTCGGTTACCACATCATCCGCGTGACCGACCGTCGCGAGGCCGGTGCGACGAGCTTTGACGAGGTGCGCGCGCAGATTCAACAGTTTCTCGGCCAGGACGCACAACAGGGCGCGATCGAGGCGTACATCGA
>PXBQ01000077.1 GCA_003566875.1 Spirochaetaceae bacterium
AGCAGCACGATGTTCAGCAGAACGAGAAAAACGATCGGCGAAGCGATCGTCGCCTCGACCCACTCGCTCAGAATCATCGGAACTCGCGCGTCGATGATGAAGTAGGACAAGCCGCGAGCGGCCGCGAGGATCACGAGAACGCCACCGATAATCGTGATACAGTTTAACGCGACTTCGGGGAAACGCTTGAGAGGGATCTCCCTGCGAACAGCGACTTCGACGATCAGGACGTACACGACCGCGAGCGCGCCGGTCTCGACGATCGTCGTGAGCCCCGAGAAGAACGCCGTGATGATGACGACCGGCAACATTATCTCGCCGATCGATTCGCGTATAGCCAGGATTGCCTCACGGGCATCGAAGGCGACGGGTTTTACTCCACGCCGAATCGAGACGACGACACCGACGGTGCAGAATGCGAACACGATGACGATACCCGGAACGATCCCCGCAAGGAACATCTCGAATATATTGATCTGCGCGGTGGTCCCGTACAGGATCATCGCGAGGCTCGGTGGGAATAACAATCCGACGTTACTCGACGACGTGAGGATCCCCGTCGTGAACCGGTCGCTGTGGCTGCCGCTCTCGTGCAGAACGTAGTACAACAATCCGCCGAGCGCGAGAATCGTCACACCCGAGGCGCCCGTGAACGTCGTGAAGAACACCGTCGCGAGCACGGCGGCGATGATCAGCCCTCCCGGCAACCACCCGAATAACGCGCGGAAAAGCCGGACGAGGCGTTCGCCGGCCTTGCTCTCCGATAGAAAGTAGCCGGCGAGCGTGAACAACGGTATCGCGGGTATCGCGGCCCCCGTGAGCATCTCGTAGCCTTCGCTCGGAACGACTTCGATCGCGCCGCCGGACTGCGCGAACAACACGAGTGCGACACCACCGAGCACGAGGAAAAGCGGCGTACCGAGAAACGCGGACGCGACCGTGAGCACGATTAACGGAACCGAGACGGTACCGATGACCGAGAACCACACATCCCAGAAATCCATTACCACAAACGGCACGTTTGCGCTGATCTCAAAAAGAATGTTCATCAAGGCCGGGAACGCGAGGAACGACCCGAGCATCAACCCGAGCGCGCCGGAGATGACGGGACGAGTCGAAGTTCGGGCAAACCGGACGGCCATGATCAGGAACGCGATCGGCATCGCCACGGCAAAAACCCTCGTCGGCACGTGCCCGACACGATCGGCAGCCGAAAACCCGATCAAGACGAGCGAGAGCGAACTCCATAGCAGCGCGGTCGAAAACATGGTCGAGAGCGACGCGGTGATCATCCGTGAGGTCTTGCCGATCCTCGAGTCCGGATTAGAGACAAACACCGAGATCGCGAGGTGACGGCCGCTCCGCGTCGTGATGAGTCCACCGACAAACCCGAGAAGGAAGACGAAGTGCGTCAGATACGCCGCGCCGGCCCAGATGCCGGTACGAAATACCCCCCGCAGTACAATCTCCGCGGCCGGGATCGCCGGGACGATGAAGAGCACCGTTACCGCGGTGCCGTTCTCGAGTTTTCTGAGAACACGACCGACACGGGTCACGCCGAGCGCGCCTGCGGTATCACCGCCTGAACTCATCGAGATGCCTTTTTATCGTCTCGTACGTGTTCCGGTCGAATACACTCCCGACGACCCGCGACGCGATATCCGCCATCTCGGTCTGCCACTCACGAGTTTCCGCGTCGGTAAGTTCAATTACCGTGAGGCCGAATCGTTTCATTAACTCGATCGCTTCGGACTCGAGCCGGGCGACGTCGCGATCAAGTTGCGCGATGTGCCGGTCGAGTGAGGCCTGAAGCTCGGGTTTGAGCGAGTCGGGAATCTGCGCCCACGCACGATCGGTGATAATGATCGAACCGAGGAACGGCGAGACCGTAACGTCGAGCATGTACGGTGCGAGCCCGAACCACTGAAAACCCGCGGTCGCGATCGTGCTCGCGTAGAACGCATCGACGAGCCCACTGTTGAGCGACGTCATTATCTCGCCCAGCTCGATCGGAACGGGATGGTACCCCATCGCGCGGAAGACCTGGACGATACCGGGGTCATCCGCGTTGGCCGCAAGCCGAAGACGCTTCAGCTCCGCCGGAGTTCGAATCGGGCTCTTCGCGAAGAAGTGAATCCATCCGCCCTTGGACCACGCGATCGCGCGCATCCGCTGCGCCTCGATCGACCGCTCGAACGCGGGACGGACGCGATCGAACACGTAATCGAGCTCTTCGTCGGTCCGGATCAACATCGGAACGTGCAGAGCCATGATCTCGGGCGAGATATTGTTGAGTCCGATCGACGTAACGACCGCCGCCTGAATCTGCCCGATCCTCATTTTCCGGATCACGTCGGCCTCGTTGCCGGCGACCATGTTGTGGTAAATCTGCAGGCGCACTCGTCCGCCGGAGATTCGCTGCCAATCGGCCGCGATCCGGTTCAAAGCGGCGCCCCACGGCGAGTTTTCGGGCGCGAGACTCGCCAGACGGATTTGCTGCGCCGAGAGAGGAGAAACCGCGAGCAAAAAGAGCAAAAGAACCACGGTGGTTCCTGGAAATCTTGTTTTCATGACGGGCCCCCTTTTTCAGTTACTGACCGCGGCGAGCTGTCTCACCGATCGCGGTCGTCCCAGTCGTCCGAGTCATCGAGATCCTCCCAATCGTCGTCGAACAACAGGAAAAAATCGTCCTCGTGAGCAAGCAGCCACTGCGCACGACGACGGTTCAAGGTGTTCAGCAGGCGAAGATTCGGGTTCGCGTCCGGGTCGACTGCAAGCGCGGATGCGAGCAAATCCCGGAACTCGTCGATATTCTGTTCGGGTACCGAGACGCCGACCGCGAGCGCGACGTATGGCCCCGCAGATTCTCCGCCTGTCGCGGCGACCGCGCGTTCGAAAGCGGCGCGCGCTTTTACCCGGCTGCCACCGAGTCCGTCGGGAAGTCCCGCGTAGTACGAGATATAAAACTCCGAGATTGCGCCGTCGTTGAAGTCGGGATCGAGTTCGTACGCGCGTGCCATGAGGCGTCCCGCTTCCGGCACGGTGAACCCGATCTCGAGGTCGAACGGGTCGACCGAGTACGCACCGACCCACCCGGCCGCGGCCCAGTAGAGGTACGGAACATCGGTCGTTCGCATCATCTCGAGCGGCGAGCTCGGGTCGGCGAGCGCGTCGCGAAATGCCGGTCGACGAATGTCGAGCCCCGAGAGAACCATATCGCGACCGCGCAGATAGAGGTTCTTCGCGCGCGCGCGCATGTACTCGGCGCGCTCAAAATACTCGTACCCGAGCATCTCGGCCGGTGTCTGAAGAAAGGCGTTTGCGTAGCTGATGTAGCCGCTTCCGGCCGCGAGCAGTAGCCCCGCGTTCGCCGGATCCTGCTCGAGCAACACGTCGTACAGCTTCAGGACAAATGGAAGCGCGTCGCCGACGAGATCCGGGTCATTGTCGCCCATGAACGCGCCGGACGTTCCGTCGCCGGAGAGAGCGTTCGCGGCCGCGCGAACGGCAAAACGATTGATCGAGCACGACGACGTGACAAAAACCAGCGCAACGCAGACGAAAGCGAGACGGACCCCGTTTCTTTTACCGTTCTGGTCGTGGGCGTGCATCGTTTTTTTGTACTGCATATCATTGCCGATGTCAACGAAACCGTTTGGCCGAAACCGTTTAGCCGTCACACCGGTATCTCGAGTCTGTCCGCCGCGAGAGCGGGGACCTGCACCGACGCGCGGTCGACCGCTTCACGACCGGCCATCACGACGACCGCGGCGTTATCGAGCTCGGCGGCGAGCCTCCCGGCCGCGGCGCGGACGCGCTCGGGGGTCATCGCCAACACGTCGTCGCGCTTTTTCTGCCGAAGCTCGTCGGTGATTCCCAGAAGCGACCGTTTAAACGCGACCGCGCCCTTCTCC
>PXBQ01000041.1 GCA_003566875.1 Spirochaetaceae bacterium
GTGAGAGATCCTTCATTGATGAGGTCGCCGTGGACACTGAGGGATTGATCGCCAATGGTGATACTCGCGCCTGTTTGTATTTCTAGCCTACGGGTCTCACCCGAACCGCCGCCAACCGACAAATTCGGAAAGACAGCACCGCCCAACGGCGAGGTAGGTATTACTGCGTCGGTCCCAGCGTCGGGGATAACGGGGTCCCAGTTGCCGCCACTATTCCACTCGTTTCCGAACTCACCGGTCCAGGTGGTCGTCTGCGCTCCAACGCCGATTGCAGCGACCAGAAAAAGCAAGACGGGGATAATCGGGGAGGGCCTACCCGGCATCACTCGCAACTTCCCGCGCGGGCGTCGTCGAGTGCTCCCGGCTTCTTCGAAGGATCGCGGCACGTCTACCTTCTGACGAACAGGCCACTCGACCGAGACGCAGTGTCTGCCGAGAGCTCCACAAGGTCGGTTTCACGCCAGTAGACCGCCTGATCAAAGGCCCCGGTCTGATATCCGGCGACATAGCGTTCTCCGGCGAACGCGAGCGAATACCCGAAGCTCATCATCGCCGGTGTTGCCCCGTAGAGAACCGTGATTTCGGTGTCACTCCAAGCCGCTGCTCGGCGAATAGAATCAGTATCGAGGTGATCGCCGGAAGCGGCGAAACTCCCCCCCGAAACGTGCAAACCGCGCACGTTCAGTCCATTCAGGGTCGTTATCTCGATTTCTGCTCCATCATCGCGCCAAACGGCCGCACGAAGCGGACCGTCACGATAAGTACCGCCAGCGTACACAATACCCGCGTCAACAAACACCACATTCGCCTGCGCGAATGCCGTAGTGTACAGCTCAACCACGCTCACAACCCCACCGGCATGCGTCCAGTACACCGCAACATCATGCGAGCCATTGTCGTAGAAACCCGACACATACACCCCGCCGTCACCGTCCACGACAATCCCCGTCGCGCGCGCTGCGCTCGTCGTGTGCAGATCGACCCGTGTCACCGTGTCGCCGTCAACGACCCAGTACGCCGCGACGTTGCGCGTGCCGTTGTGGTAGTACCCCGACACGTACGTCACGCCGGTCTCGGTCACGTGCATCCCCGTCGCCTTTCCACCGGACTCAAGCGGTGTCACTACGCCGTTGCGCCAGAACGCGACTATGTCGGTTGATCCGTCTCGGTACCACCCGACCGCACGGACGACCCCGTCGGCGTCCACGTGAATGTCGGTTGCTTCACCGGCGACGCCCGGTTGTAGCTCGTGGTGCGTAATCGTATCACCGTCGTCAACCCAGTACACCGCAACGTTGCGCGTCCCGTCGTTTCGGTACCCCGCCACGTACACCGCGGCTCCGCGTTCGATAGTGAAGGTCCAAGGAAATGTATCGTTGAGCGTCGACCCTCCATCGTTGAACGAAGTGTAGAACCAGGCAGTGTGCGCCTTGACCTCGCCAGGTGCGAGGTGCTCCTCGGTCGTGACGTCGACCGCGCCTGTCGTTTCGTCCAGAGTGATCCACTCGGGAAGCGGTTCCGTGGTGTGGAAAACCATCCCTTCAGTGTCGTCGTTTTCAGTGAGAAGTTGGTACTCTTGCGAGTTCGGCCAAGTGATCGGTCCATTCGGGTCGGGCGGGTCGGACGGCTCGATTCCGATGACCTTCGGCGGAGTCGGTCCATCCCCCTCGCCGTTGTCACCGTCACCCGTGTCACCGTCACCCGTGTCACCGTTGCCTGTGTCACCGTCACCTGTGTCACCGTCACCTGTGTCACCGTCACCTGTGTCACCGTCGCCTGTGTCACCGTTGCCGCCGCCGGAGCCGGTATCGGAGTCGCCGTTATCGGTTGAGTTTTCGGTATCGTCGCCGATTGGGTCCTCGGTCAGAGGGTTTGAGCACGCAACCGCGAACATCGCGGCTACGATCATCACGAGACCAACAAGAAGTACTCGCGAAAATCCGTTTTTTTCCATTCTTTTTTTCATTTTTTTTACCTTCTGAAACCGCGGGAGAGCACAGAGCATTCTTCCGTCAGCAAAAACCGTGGCCGCAGGCGATGTTCGCGCTTTCGGCGTGCGCCTCCGGCCGTGTCGTTCATCGTGGAATGTTGCTCAATCCACCTCCGCGCGATAGGATTTAGCCGCGTCAAGACACAGCTTTTTCATCGTCGCAACTATAAAGATACACTTGATACGGTAAAAAAACCAAAAAAGTCGGCTTTTTTTTGCACCGACGATGCGCCGGCGACGTCTTCACGCCCTCGCCGCGTGACCGATCGCCGCCGTTATCCGGCTCCGTGCCGAGTGCGACCGAAATTTCTGCTGTCGACACGCCGACCGTTTATGAACCTATACGGGGATAATCGAGATCAACGTTTGGTACGGAAGTTCAAAAGCACCGGAGATCTCGGCCGCTACCAGTCCCAAGGGACCGCCAGGTCGTGTTCGTTCAGGAGCATCACCTCTTCTCCGGGGTGGATTACCAGGCCGGGAGCGATCTGAAGCGACGGATACGTTTCGCGGAACGCCACGATGCCACGCGTATCACTTCGAGTGGGCCGGGATTTCAACTTGATCTCGACAGGATAGTACGTCCCATCCCGTTCCAGGACGAGATCCAGTTCCGAGCCTCCATGTGAACGCCAGTGGTACATTTTCGGCTGTCCCGACAGTGTTGCTGCCTGCTTTCGAAGCTCGCTCACCACGGCAGTTTCAAAGAGCGCCCCAAAGAGAGGATGTCCCGCGAGTGCCGCGGGCGAGGATATGCTCTGCATGTAACAGACCATTCCGCTGTCGGACATATATCCCTTGGGCTTTGAGCTTATGCGCTTGATTGCGTTTGCGTGGAAGGCCGGTATCTCAAACCACTGGAAGGTCGCCGTGAGCATCGCGAGCCACCGTTGAGCCGTTTGTGGGGTGATCCCTATCTCTCGTCCGAGGTGACTCCGGTTGATTTCCTGAGCGGTCAACGCTGCCGCCAGGCGCACAAATCGCCCAAACTGCTGCCAATCTGCGACGTCCGCCAGGTGTCTGATATCGCGCTCCACGTAGCTTCGGAAATATGCCTGCTGGTAATCCGGAACAAACTCCACCTCAAGCGTTTGTATGTCGGGCAGAAAACCGCGCCACAGCTGTTCCGCAAGAGGTCTTGCCGATCTCCGGTGTGCCGCTCTCGCCGCCGGTCCGGCCGCCCGAGCGTCTTCGCGGAGCTGAATCGGGTTCCCCAGAAACCGCTCCAAAAGGCTCGGTTCAAACGGTCTCTCCGCGAGCTCGGCCAGGGAAAAGGAGTCGAGATCGAGGAAAACCGCTCGTCCCGCAAGCGACTCGCTCGCCGATTTGAGCACCTGCCACTGTTGTGAACCGGTAAGGACGTACCGGCCGGGTACCCGGGATCGGTCCACCGTCCGTTTAATCGCGGCGATAAGCTCGGGCGCGTACTGAATCTCATCGACGATGAGCGGCGCGGGAAAGTTGTTCAGGAAAAGATCGGGATCAGCTCGGGCATTGCCGACATCGATAATCGGATCAAGAACCACCCGACGCCAGTCAGGCAGAACGTGTTCCACCAAAGTGCTTTTCCCGACTTGACGAGCTCCCGAAAGTACCACCACGGGAAACCGGCGAGTCAAGCCGACCAGACAAGGCGTCAGGGACCGTTCTCGGTATACCATGCTTGAAATATAGTGATAGCATCATCATTTTTCAAGCATCACGACAACGCATCTCCCGCGCGTGCCGTCTACAACCGAACCGCCCGCTCGCGGATATCCCGGGAGATCGGGTCGGCCGGATCGGTGATATCGACGACATCCACCGGGAAGGGCGACTTCAGGCAGATCTTCACCGCGTCGATCAACTCACCGCCTTCGATCGCGAGGTCTATGTCGGACCGCTCGGTGAACGGGCGGCGCGGCTCAAAGACCGA
>PXBQ01000390.1 GCA_003566875.1 Spirochaetaceae bacterium
ATCTCGGCGCGGACGGTCGACGTCGCGTTTGTCGGGATCGGCGAGAACGCGCACCTCGCGTTCAACGATCCGCCCGCGGACTTCGAGACCACTGTGCCGTACATAGTCGTGGAGCTCGATGAGGCGTGCCGTCGGCAGCAGATGGGCGAGGGGGGGTTCCCGACGCTCGACGACGTGCCGAAAAAGGCGATCTCGATGAGCTGCCGCGAAATCATGCGCGCGCGGACGATGATCGTGACCGTGCCCGATGAACGAAAGAGCGCCGCGGTCGCGTGCGCGGTCGAAGGGCCGGTCTCACCGGACTGCCCGGCGTCGATCCTTCAGCGGCACACCGCGTGCGAACTGTTCCTCGATAAGGCCGCGGCGGCGCGGCTGTCCGCCGGCACGGCTCGCTGAGGAGGCCCGATGACACGCGCCGACACCCGGGCGGAGCCCGCGAGCACCAACTTCCCCGGCTTCGTCGACCTCCAGGTCAACGGTACCCACGGGATCGATTTTTCGGCCGAAGGGCTCACGCGTGGCGACTGCCTCCGCGCGTTCGAGTTGATCCGCTCGCGCGGAAGCGCGGCGTTTCTGCCGACCGTGATCACGTCGCCGGTCGACCGCTTGGTCCGGAACTTGCGCGTCATCGCGGACGCCGCGAGGGAGTACGAACACTCGGACGCGGTGGCCGGGATGCACGTCGAAGGGCCGTTTCTCGACCCGACTCCCGGCGCGATCGGCGCGCACAACCCGGACTGGGTCCTCGCCCCCGATCCCGACGTGTTCGACCGGCTGTTTGACGCCTCCCGCGGCACGATCCGGATCCTCACGGTCGCGGCGGGAACCGAGGGTGTCGAGCGGTTGATCGAGCACGCCGTCGGCGCCGGAGTCGTCGTGTCGCTCGGGCACCACATGGGCGGGTACGCCGCGGTTCGGCGCGCGGCCGACGCGGGTGCGACGCTGCTCACGCATCTCGGGAACGGGATTCCGCACGACGTGAACCGCCACGAAAATCCGCTTCTCGCCGGACTCGCGGAGAGCCGGTTGAGCGCCGGGCTCATCACCGACGGGCATCATCTGCCGGGCGAGCTGATCGGTGTGATCCTTTCGGTGAAGCGTACCGAGAACGTCGTCGTCGTGAGCGACGCGGCACCGGTCGAGGGGCTGCCTCCGGGCAGATACTCATCGCTCGGGAACGAGGTTGAAGTGACCGCCGACGGGCTCGTGATAAACCCCGTGAACCGGTACCTGTCGGGGTCCGGCCGGACGATGCTGCAGTGCATGAATCATCTCGCGTCGCTCGGCGTCCTGTCGTACGACGAGCTGCTCCGTGTCGGTCTCGAAAATCCCGCTCGGTGTATCGGGATCGACCCCGATCGGCTTCGTGGCCCGGGGGTTTCCTTTTCCGCCGACGAGCGACGGTTTCTGGTTTCCGACGCTATTTCGGATTGAGGCGACCGTTTTGACGGTGAAGACGGCAAGGTCTCGGTGAATAGCCTTTATCGCCGCTTCGTAGTAATTTATACACCATGTACCGCAAGCACACAGCGCTTCATCACGTACTCAGGAGTTTTCCCGCATGAGCGATAACGACAAGACGCCGAAGAAACCCGACGGCGGTTTGCCAAACGGAATGTTTGGCCCGGGCAGCAATAAACGATGGATCTGGATTCTGCTGCCGCTGATGTTTTTTCTTCCGATGTTGACGACGATGTTCACGACCGATCGTGGAACCGAGATCAGCTACACCGAGTTTCTGAACCAGGTCGAGCGCGGAAACGTCGCTCAGGTCACGATTTTTGGCCATCAAGTTCAAGGGCGTTTCCGCCAAGCTGTAGACACGGGCGGCGGGACGCTGTTCGGTCAGGACCGGTTGTTCACGACGTACGTACCTCCGTTCGGGGACGACCGCGTGCTCGAAAGCCTGCGCGAGAACAACGTCGTGATCGTGACGCGTCCTCCGCGCGAGCCGATCACGTTTTTTGGGGTGCTTTTCAACATCCTGCCGCTAGTCCTGCTGGTCTGGATCGGAATGACGATCTTCCGAAGCATGAAGGCGCAAGGGCGTGGAATCTTCAACGTCGGGCAGAACAAAGCAAAGCTCTACGATCAGGATACGAAGGTAAAAACAAAGTTCAAGGACGTCGCTGGTCTGCACGGTGTTAAGGAGGAAGTCGAAGAACTCGTCGACTATCTCAAGAACCCGCAGGATTACGCGAAGCTCGGCGGACAGACGCCGAAAGGTGTCCTTCTCATCGGGCCTCCGGGGACCGGAAAGACGCTCATGGCTCGTGCGATCGCCGGTGAAGCCGGTGTTCCGTTCTTCAGCATGAGTGGATCGGACTTCATGGAGATGTTCGTCGGTGTCGGTGCATCGCGCGTCAGGAGCCTGTTTCAAGACGCGAGAAAACAACAGCCGTCGATCATCTTTATCGATGAGCTCGACTCGGTCGGCCGCCATCGCGGCGCGGGGCTCGGCGGCGGCCACGACGAACGCGAGCAAACGCTCAACCAGATGCTCTCCGAGCTCGACGGATTCGATCCGACCGAGACCGTGATCGTGCTCGCCGCGACAAACCGCCCCGACATTCTCGACCCGGCGCTGCTCAGACCTGGACGTTTTGACCGACGCGTCACGACGCACTTGCCGTCGGTCAAGGACCGCGAGGAGATTCTCGCGATCCACGCGCAGGGCAAACCGATGGCCGACTCGGTCTCGCTCGCCGAGGTCGCCAAACAGACACCGGGTTTCAGCGGCGCGGACCTCAAGAATCTCCTGAACGAGGCGGCGTTGCTCGCCGCGAAGAAGAAACAAGACTCGATTAACATGGTCGATATCGTGTTCGCACGCGATAAGGTCATGCTCGGCCTCGAGCGGAAAAATATGACCGTCAGCGCCGAGGAACGGAAGATCGTCGCGTACCACGAAGCGGGTCACGCCGTGACTGCCGCGATGCTCCCGAACACCGACCCGGTGCTCAAAGTCACGATCATCCCGCGTGAACGATCGATGGGGATGACGCAGCAGATGCCCGACGAGGAGAAGTATCTTTATAGTCGCGACTATCTGAACGACCGCATCGCGGTGATCCTCGGCGGCCGGGCCGCCGAGCAGTTGGTGTTTGACTCGATAACCAACGGCGCCCAGAGCGACCTCGAGCAAGCGACGAAGATCGCGCGCAAAATGGTGACCGACTGGGGTATGAGCGACGTGATCGGTCCGTTCTCGAGCGGCGAGAAAGAGAACATCTTCCTCGGCGAAGAACTCTCGAAACACCGCGACTACTCCGAGAGCACCGGTAAAGAGATCGACAACGAAGTGTTCGCGATTCTGCGCGCGGCGCAGAAGAAAGCCAAGGAGACACTCGAGAAGTACCGCGAGGGGCTCAACAAACTCGCCGAGGAACTGCTCGACAAAGAGGAACTCGGGGCCGAGGACGTGAAGAGAATCCTGAACCTCGCGTAATCCGCGGTCTCAGTACTCGTCCGATTTCGCGGCTTTCACGAGTTCCTTCGTCGAGAGCATGCCACACGCCGCGGCGATGTCGAGTCCACGCGACGTGCGGATCGTCGTCATGACGCCTCTCTTGATGAGTGCGTCACGGAACGCGTTGATCCGTTCGCCGGACGACGAGCGTAGCGGCGTGCCGGGAATCGGGTGGAACGGGAGCAGATTCACGCGGCACCGGATGCCCGTGAGGATCTTGACGAGTTCGCGCGCGTGGCGGTCGGTGTCGTTCACGCCGTCGAACATGATGTACTCGAACGTCGCGCGGCGGTGACGCGACAGGCCGAACTCTCGGACGACCGCGAGCACCTCCTCGAGACCGTGAACCGTTTCGATCGGCATCAACTTCCGCCGCTCATCGGCGAACGGTGAGTGAAGACTCACCGCGAGGCGGCACTGCGTCTCG
>PXBQ01000288.1 GCA_003566875.1 Spirochaetaceae bacterium
CAGTGACCACGAGGTCGAGCGAGCGATCGAGTATGTTCACGAACTGGATCGAAAAGGTATCGACGGATTCGTTTTTGTACCGCTCGATGCGGACTCACCGGAAGAATTTTGCCGCTCGAATTCGCGCGTGATCACCGAGCTTCGGGCCACAAAAAAGCCGTTCGTTCTGTTCGACAGGTCGGTTCCGGGCGAAGATACCTCGAGCGTAACCAACGACCACTATGCCGAGGCGATTCCGCTGGTGGAGTACCTCGTTGAGTCCGGCTGTCGCAACCCGCTCTATCTCACGCCGCGCTACTCCATGGCTACCGGTGCGCGCCGTCACGCATTCATCGATGTGTTGAACCGTCACGGCTATGACAAGCCCGAGGACCGTGTCGAAGTGATAAACCGTTCGAGTATTCGACCGGAGGATTTCCCCGAACTAGAGGCGATTCTCAATCGGCACCCCGAGTGTGACGGCTTTTTCACGTGCACCGGTTCGATGGCGCGTCTCCTGAACAGAGTTCTCGACGAAGGGCGCGATCCTTCCAATCGTCTGCCGATTGTGGGATTCAGCCGTGCGAGGCGAGAAGACGCCCCTCCGCGGCTACGGTATGTAGCCCGGCTCCCCGCGTACGACTATGCGTACGCCGCAGGAAAACTTCTCGCGCTCCTGATTAAGGGAAGCCAAGAGCGGTTCTGGTCCGCGAACACTATAAACGTCGTGGTTCACTGTGAACATGCTCGGCTCGGGTGATTAGCCGGTTCGGTCTCCGCTCTTTGTGTCTCTTTCACATCCTCCAATCGTTTCGTTTGTCCCTAACCGCCCAGTGAAGTTGCGGCGAGTATCGCGGCGTGTAGCGAATGGGCGCCGGCCAATCCAACTCAAAACCGAGCGTCGTATGGAGCAGACGTTGAAAGTCGGCCAGGAGCGCTTCGGTGTTACGCACGGCGCGAGGAATCGTATCGTGCGCCAGACAAAAGCCGGCGAGCGCTCCGGCGGCTTCACCGATGTTCCATTCGGACGGATGCACGCGGAAAAGCCCGTTCGTGATATGAGTCGCGCCCGCGTTCTTTCCTCCCGGCAGGAGGTTTTCTATCCTGCGCGGTATCAACATACCGAGCGGGATCTGAGTCGGCCACGACTCGATGTCGATGTACGGGTCGCCACCGGTACTCGGGTGAAGATCGATACGATAGCTCGCGAGGCCGACCGAGTCGTTGAACCACTCGGCTCCCGTGAGTTGGTCTCGCGCGGTTACACCGATGTCGTTCTCGGTCACGGTTCGCTCGCACACCATCCTGCGCGACTCCCGGATGTACGGAGCACGCGCGAGGCCGTCGTTCGATTCGAAAAGATCGCCACGAAGCTCGATTTCCGGGTAACCATACCCGCCGTTCTTTCGAGGCGACTCGGTTTGAAGCCAATGAACGAAAGACAACGTCAACTCCCGCGCCGATCGCAAGTGGAGTGCCGGATCGTCGGGCGAGTCTACGACCGGCCCACCCCAGTAGTCGATCTGTGGCCAGTTCACGAGCGTAACGTCACTCCCGAGTTCCGGGGCCGCGAAAAGGTCCGGGCGCACGATACGCCGGAAAGCCCAGCGGCCGCCCACCGTCATCGTCCCGGGCTCTGAATCGCCGAAAAGTGAGCCGATCGACGGCTTCAGTGTTATCGGGTTTACCGCCGTCCAGGACAAATGCGGACCGGGCCATCCGTTCGGCACGTGGGTTTTCCAGAAGTCGTACGTCGCCGGACGGTCTATGATGCCGGCGTTGCGCGGATTCCACCCGATTGCGCAGCACCACGTGATCGCTTGTTGGTTCAGGGGTTGATAGCTGTCCGCCGCGTGCGGTTCGGACGTCATCTCCTGGCTCTCCGCTCCGACCACGTACTCGGCTCCGGATAACGGAAGGAGGTCACCAGTCTCGGTCGAATCGACGACATAATTCGCGATTACCGTGAAGCCCCCGAAATCGACCGCTTTCGCACGATCTCCGTCCATCACGACTGCGGTTGGCGTGTGGCCCCGTAGTATCTCGAGTCGGCCGCTCACGCGATACGGCATGAGCATTTCTTCGATCACCGCCGCGGAAACGGCGGGAAGGTGACACATCGGCGAGACGCTGCCGCCGCCCGGGTTCATCTGCGGCTCCATAGCCCACCGCGCGTGCAGCGGGAACACGCGTCGATAGTACGCGCGGATCCGGTTTCTCCACTCACGGTAGCTTGCGGTGCAGCCGGTCGACTCTATCCACGGGTGCTCGTCCGGGGGAACACCCTGTGAAGTGGCTTGGCCCCCGAGCCATTGGTGTTCAGACACAAGAATCGTGCGCCGACCTAAACGAACGGCCGAGAGTGCGGCCGCGACAGCGCCGAGGCTTCCTCCGACGATCAATACTTCACATCTGTGCTCAGGCATACATCTTCCTCGCTTGGGATTGGTTTTTTCGTGTTCGAGTTCCGGAGTCGCCCATCTGAACTAGGTCAGAATAACGTGTGCTTGGCGACCGAAAGCGAATACAATGAGCAGTATACCCGAAAAACACGGCGTTGCGAAGGTAATCACGTCCGATTTCTCCGATTTCCGGGCTTCTACGTTGACACATGCGTATTCTGATGTTACAGTTAACTTGAAATCCCTATAACTGTGCTGATTCAATTGGGCGAGGCGCCTGTTTCGGATCAGTGACAGCTAAATTATCAGGAGGAGGTTTTTATGGATTTTTTGCGTAAACGCACATCTATGCGTCTCGACGTTCGTCGGACGATCGGCGTATTGCTGGTGGCCATCGCGTTTTTGATGCCTTCAGTGGTTTTCGCCGGCGGAAAAGCCGAGGTCGAGCCGGCTCGGGTCGCCGAGGAAGCATCAGGCGAGGCGCCGGCTCTGGCGGCACGCGTAACAGCGGGTGAGCTGCCGCCGGTTGAGGATCGGTTGCCCACGAATCCGCTCGTGATCGAACCGCACCAGGAAATCGGCCGATACGGCGGAGACATGCGCTCCGCACTCGTCGGAAGCGGTGACGCCGCTTGGTTCCGGCGGACAATTTTCTACGATGGGTTAATGCGATGGGCCCCTGATTGGTCCAGTCCTATTCCAAACGTCGCGGAAGACGTTGTGGTTTCCGACGACGCGCGCGAGTATACTTTCAGCCTACGGGAAGGTATGCGCTGGTCGGACGGCGAGCCGTTTACCGCAGATGACATCATTTTTTACGTTCATGATTTCGCGTACAACTCCGATCTTTCCCCTGCGGTTCCGGGGCTGTTGACCGATCCCGACGGGAATCGGGCGACAGTTGAAGCGCTCGATGCGCTCACGGTTCGGTTCACCTTTGAAAGCCCGAACGCGATGTTCCTTCAGCAGCTTGCCGGGCCGAACGGAATGTGGCCCGTCACGTACGCTCGGCATTACCTTGAGCAGTATCACGCAGATTTCAACCCTGACGTCGACGCGGTCGCGACGGATGCTGGGTTTGACAGCTGGGTAGAGTACTTCGAGTATCAATCATCTTTTACGACGAACCCGGAACTGCCACAGTTGACGGCCTGGATCATCACGCAGCCGTATACCGGCGATACCCAGCGGGTCGTCTTCGAACGGAATCCGTACTACTGGAAGGTCGACACAGCCGGAAATCAGCTCCCATATGTTGATCGTTGGCTGTTTGACATACTTGGAAATACCGAAGTGTTGCTTTTGCGAACGATGAACGGTGAGATCGATCTGATGCATCGTCACATCAACAACGTCGAAAACCGTCCGGTATTGTACGGAAGCCAGGAGCGCGGGGATTATCGTTTATACGATGCTGAGATGGACCAGAGTAACGCCCCCTCGATCCGTTTCAACCTGAACCATCCTGATCCGGTCGTCCGCGAGTTCGCGAA
>PXBQ01000409.1 GCA_003566875.1 Spirochaetaceae bacterium
CCTGATCCACGTGAGCGAACTCGCCGACCGCTTCGTCCGCGATCCGCGCGAGATCGTGAAGCCGGGCCAACACGTCACCGTCCGCGTCTTAACGGTCGACCTCACGCGCCGGCGGCTCGGGCTGTCGCTGAAGGGTATGTAAAAAAACGCAGAAACTCTTGACCTTTTTCTCGAACCGCAGTATCTATATGCCATCCACTCGATATTTATTTATCGATAAATTAAATTACTAATGCGCGTTCGGTTGACCGCCGATCGCAGGGAGGCATCGATGACGGAGAAGGCTACCACAACCGTGAAGGGACTTACCGCGGCCGAAACGTGCGACTTGACGATCGAGCGGGTGGCGGCGGCACAGAAACGCTACGCCGAATTCGCACAGGAGCAGGTCGACCGGATTTTCCGAAAGGCGGCGATAGCCGCTAACCGGAATCGGATTCCGCTGGCGCGACTTGCGGTAGAAGAGACCGGCATGGGCGTTCTCGAGGACAAGGTGATCAAAAACCACTTTGCCGCGGAGTTCATCTACAACAAATACAAGAGTGCTCAGACGTGCGGGATCGTCGAGCGCGATGCGACGAACGGAATAACGAAGATTCTGGAACCCGTCGGCGTGATCGCCGGGGTCATCCCGACCACGAACCCGACTTCGACCGCGATCTTCAAGACCCTGCTCGCGCTGAAGACACGGAACGGAATCGTCCTGTCGCCCCATCCCCGTGCGAAGAGGGCGACCGTAGAGGCGGCTCGGATCGTTCTTGAAGCGGCGGTCGCCGCGGGCGCTCCGGAGGGTATCATCGGCTGGATCGACGAGCCGAGTATCGACGCGACCAATACCCTGATGAAACACCCCCAAATCAGTTTGATTCTCGCGACCGGTGGGCCGGGGATGGTCAAGGCGGCTTACAGTTCCGGTAAGCCCGCGATCGGGGTCGGAGCGGGAAACACCCCGGCGGTGATCGACGAGACCGCCGACGTCCCGATGGCTGTCTCGAGCATCCTTTTGAGCAAGACCTTCGACAACGGTATGATCTGCGCCTCCGAACAGTCGGTGATCGCCGTCGATGAGGTCTACGACGTGGTCAAGGCCGAGTTCGTACGCCGGGGCGCTTACTTCCTGAACGCCCGGGAGAAGGCAAAACTCTCCGATTACGTCTTCCCGAACGGTAAGCTCAACGGAGAGGTGGTAGGACAATCGGCTTTCACGATCGCCATGAACGCCGGAATCGGGGTCGATCCACACACCAAGGTTCTGATCGCGGAGTGCGACGAAGTCGGCGTTGACGAACCGTTGTCGGCCGAGAAGCTATCGCCGATTCTGGCCTTCTACCGGGTTGCGGACTACTCCGAGGCGGTGGACAGGGCCGCGGCTCTCGTCGCGTTCGGCGGACTCGGACACACCAGCAGCCTCTACACCGACGCGGGAAATCGCGACCGTGTCGAGTTATTCGGACACGCAATGAAAACCGGCCGTGTTCTGGTGAACAGCCCGAGCAGCCAGGGGGCGATCGGCGATCTCTATAACTTCAAACTCGAGCCGTCGCTGACCTTGGGTTGCGGTAGTTGGGGAGGAAACTCGGTGATTGAAAACGTAGGCGTAACGCAGCTTCTGAATACCAAGATCGTCGCCGAAAAGCGCGAAAACATGCTCTGGTTTCAGGTTCCGCCGAAGGTCTACTTCAAGTACGGATGCCTGGCCCCGGCGCTTCAGGATTTGAAGGGGAAAGAGCGTGCGGTGATTGTCACCGACGGTCCCCTCCATGAGCTGGGCTACGCCGAGAAGGTGGTCGACGTGTTGGACCGGTTGGGAATCCGTTGCCGCGTATTTGCCGACGTCGACCCAAACCCGACGCTAAACAACGTCCGGGAGGGCGTGGCTCTGATCAACGAGTTCCAGCCCGATGTGATCGTCGCGATCGGCGGGGGCTCGCCGATCGACGCGGCAAAAATCATGTGGCTACTGTACGAAGAGAGCAGCGCTTCGTTCGAAGAACTCGCGATGCGCTTCATGGATATCAGAAAACGGATATACACGTATCCGGAGCTCGGGAAAAAGGCGGTGATGGTTGCGATCCCGACGACGAGCGGCACCGGGGCCGAAGTGACCCCTTTCGCGGTGATTACCGACGACGAAGGGATGAAGCACCCGCTGGCCGATTACGCGCTGACGCCCGATATGGCGATCATCGACGGCGAACTGGTCATGAGCATGCCGAAAGCGTTGACCGCGTGGAGCGGTCTGGACGCTCTGACCCACGCCGTCGAGTCGTACGTATCCACGGTCGCCAATGAGTACACGATGGGCCTATCGTTACGCGCGATCAAGATGGTGTTCGAGCACCTTCCCGCCGCGTACCGCGACGGAGGTGACGTGAAGGCCCGGGAAGAGATGCACAACGCGAGCACGATCGCGGGGATGGCATTCGCGAACGGGTTCCTGGGAATCTGTCACTCCCTGGCTCACAAACTCGGCGCCCGTTTTCACGTACCGCACGGCTGCGCGAACGCGATGCTTCTGAACCACGTGATCCGCTTCAACGCGACCGACGTCCCGACCAAACAGGGGATCTTCCCGCAGTACACCCATCCGATGGCGAAACAGCGCTACGCGCAGATCGCCGACCACCTTGGACTCGGCGGGAAGACCGATGACGAGAAGGTCGAGCGGCTGATTCTGAAGATCGAAGAACTCAAAAAATCATGCGGAATCCCCGGCAGTCTGGCTGAGTTCAGTCTGGACCGGAAGCGTTTTGAGGCCGAGGTGGACGCGATGTCGGTCGAAGCCTTCGACGATCAATGCACCGGAACCAACCCCCGCTATCCGCTGGTGGAGGAGCTGAAGCAGATCTACCTCGGCGCGTTCGATCGCGGATTCTGATAACGGCGTGTATCTCATCGTGCGCGTCTGCCGGATGATATCGTACGAGCCTTGGACGAAGCCGCCGGCGCGATGCGTCGGACCAGAGCGGATATCGTGCGTCAGGCAATCGAGCTCTATCTTGAGGACTACGTCGATCTTCCCGCTGCAGTGGACACGCTCAAGGATCCATCGGACGGAGTTCTCGATTGGGAGGAGGTTCGTTCTGCGCTACTCGAGTCAGATCAAGAGTAGCGCGCTTAAGGCTCTTCGAAGGCTCGATGGCGCTACAAGACATCGAATCTCGGAACGAATCGATCGCCTCGCCGACGACCCCAGGGCCGGTACTCGCCCTGCGGACAGGCCACAGAAGGCAGGTGTACCGGTGACAGCCGCGTCGGTGATGCAGGCGCACCAGCCTGAATCACACGCGAAACTCGTTATCCCATAGGCGTTCCAGGAAGTCCTCGATAGGAAGGAGTTGGATACCGTCGATGTTTCGCGGTTTGACTCCTTGGTCACCGTCAAAGACCAGCATGCGCCGAGCGAACGGCCCTTCTTCCGCGATGGCGCGTAAGCCCGACAGATGCCGTTCGGTTGGGTACGGAGTGGCTTTCACCTCGATCGCGGTGTCGTCACCGATCACGAAGTCGACCTCAACTCCATGACGGGTACGCCAGAAACTCAACGGGCGATCGTCGCGCGAATACGATAGCCATGCTCGGAGTTCGGTGAAGATAAAATGCTCGAGCGCCTTCCCCCAATCCGAGGTTCCCGGTCCGATTCCTTTGACACCGCGTAACGCGTTGGCTACGCCGACATCAAAGAAAAAGAGCTTGCCCGTAGATATCGCTTTTCGTTTTTTTCCGCGCCGATACGGTTCCAGAACGTCGGCGATCAATGTGTCGGCAAGAATACTGAAGTACTCCCGGACGGTCCGGGCCGGTACGGCCGAATCCGATGACACCGCTTCATAATTGACGAGTTC
>PXBQ01000429.1 GCA_003566875.1 Spirochaetaceae bacterium
AAAAGCACCGAAAGGAAGTCGCCAACCGCGGCCTGTGCATCGTTCGCGTCGGCATACCGAATATTGAGCCGCGGGATCGCTTGCTCCGCGACTTCCACGGGCAGACCGAGACCGATACCGGCAGCTTTTTGCGCGGCCGCGGAAGGGTTCGCGACGGTACGCTCGAGCGAGTCGCGAAACTCCGAAAGGAACTCGCGCACGAACGCGGGTTCGGCACCGAAGAGATCATGCGTCATGAACAACCCTGTCTGCGCGAGCGCCGCTTCTTCACCGCGAGCGAGTCTCCACTGCTCCTGGAGGTCGAGAACGACGTGCACCCCCGGTGTCCGCATCAGAACCTGCGTCACGAAAGGTTCGGGCAGAACCGCAAGCTCGACGCGCCGCGCGATCATCATCTGCGTCAACTCGATCTGATCGTAGCGAAAATCGAGGTCGTACTCGGTGTCTACCGTGAGTCCGGACTCGGAGGCGAGGTACCGAAAGACTACGTCGGGCGTGGCGTTCCGGCCGATCGTGAAGATTCTCCGCCCGCGAAGGTCGTCCCAACGCTGTACCTCTTCGGGGCCCACAACGTAAAGTACGCCCCACATTTTCATCGCGACGAGCCCGATCTCTACGCCACGCGCCGCAAGCGTCGCGCCGAGATTGGTCGGAAGCGTCGCTATCTCGACCTCCCCGGACAGAATCTTTGCGACCAGAAGATCCGGCGATGCCGCAACGACGTACTCGACCGCGACACCCGAAGCGAAATCCGGTTCCTGTTCGATCATGTGCGCGAGCCCAAGACCCGTCGGACCGCGCAGAACTCCGACGCGTACCGTTCGCACCTCGACCGGATCGGCGGGTTCGCGCAGTCCGGCGGCGTGCAACCCGAACGGCCCGACGAGCGCTACTGCGGCAAGTATACACGCCGCGCGGAACCCAGGCGGAACGAGCCGTGTGATCGTGAGTTTCAGACCGCGCCCGAGTTGAGCTCTATGTTCCATATTTCCTCCGAAGGTTTCGATAAATTTTTATCGTTTATACCTTACCGTAACACAAGGGAAATATCGCGTCAACACCGAGGCGCCGCTTTTTTGCGGGAATTTCGTGCGCGTCTTGCGCGGATTGTGGCCGGGAGATTACCGAATAGGCGACAACAGCTCTTCGGTGCACCGGGCTTCGGGCCACCGTTCGCGAACGGCGGATTGATACAACGCGGATCGGTCGGTATCGTTCACGGCGACAACCGAGACAAGGCGCCCGTCGCTGAAGTTGCCTGCGACGTACTTTCCTCCCGCTTCCGCCTCCCGTACCGTAAGCGCCTCGGCCCGATCGCCCGGCCACGTCTGGTCGACCGAGAGAAACTGCGTACCGAATACCTCGCACTTCATCCGAAATGGCGGGTTCAGAAACTTGGTCGCGCGACCGACGGCGTTCGCTCCCGCGACGTGCCCTTGGTGTTCCGCCGCGTGCCAAAGATACGACACATGCCCTCCCGGGTGTTGTGCACAGTCGCCCGCAGCGAGAATATCGCGGTCCGACGTCGTGAGATACTCATCGACGATCACGCCGGTCGAGACGTCGATTCCCGCCTCCCTCGCCAAAGCGATCCTGGGCGCAACACCGATGCAGAACACGACCATGTCGAAACGCCCGGACTTCTTGATCATCGTTACCAACGTCTTGCCCTTCCCGTCAGGCTCAAAGGAAAGAACCTCTTCGTGGAACGATAAATCGACTTTGTTCTTACGAAGCAGTTCTTCCATCAACTCGGACGCGCGCAGGTTCAGTCTGCGCGGAAGAAGCTGAGCGGTCGCCCCGATCAACGTCACCGACTTTTTCATTTTGCGAAACTGTTCGGCGAGTTCCACGCTCAGCACTCCCATCCCGACGATCACGACGCTACCGGCATTGTCGGCGGCTTTCCTCAGCGTCTCGGCGTCGGCTGCCGTTCGAAGCCGGTGAAACGAGCCGCGCTCGTGCTCACGCACCGCGCGTGGGTACAGAGGTTCACTGCCAACCGCAAGGATAAGTTTCTTGTACTCAAGCTCGGCTCCGTCGTCGAGCGCGAGCCTTTTATCGTCCCGGTTTATCCGAACCGCGCGACGGCCATGAGTAATACCCACCCGGTTCGCCGAGTACCATTCCATAGGCTCCAGCCGGAATTCGTCGCGTTTAAACCCGGCCGCGAGATGCTTCGAAACCTTAGTCCGCTTGTACGGCAGCCGGTCCTCTTCGTTGACAAGAAGAATCGAGACGCTCGAATCTATTTCTCTCGCGGTACGAGCCGCCGACAGACCGGCGATTCCCGCTCCGACGATCACCACATCGTATCTTTCCATATCCGCACCCATCGTTCCTTGCCGTTCCGGACTCGCAGCCTTGTCGCGGCGCGAATCGTTCGGCTATAATGTCGTAAGAATACTGAATAATTGGAATGCTTTCCATTAAAAGGAACTGTAATGCCCGACCTTTCCGTCACTTACATGGGACTCCGCCTCGAGAACCCATTTATCGCATCGAGCTGCGGTTTGACCGGGACCGTCGACGGCGTTCAGAAATGCGCCGAAGCTGGGGCCGGTGCGGTCGTGCTCAAATCCCTTTTTGAGGAACAGATCGCGCACGAGGTCTCGCAAACCGAAGACTCAATCGACGTTGATTTCCACCCGGAGGCGCTCGAGTACGTGTCGCAGATGGGACGTCAACACGGTCCTCGCGAGTATCTGTCCCTGATCGAATCCGCAAAAAGCGCCGTCTCGATACCGATTATCGCGAGCGTGAACTGCGTTACACCGAAGTGGTGGAGCACGTACGCACGCCAAATCGCACTGTCCGGTGCCGACGGAATAGAACTCAACATCTCGGCCATGCCGCGCAGTTTCTCCGAACGCTCGGACTCGATCGAGAAAGAGTTTCTGCGCGTCGTCGAGAAAGTCCGCGGAAAAACGGATCTGCCGATTGCGGTCAAAATCGGACCGTACTTCACGTCTCTACCACGCGTCGCGGTCGAGTTGCGCAAGGCCGGAGTATCGGCGCTCGTCTTGTTCAACCGATTCTACCAGTTCGACATCGATATCGAAGCGCGATCGATCGTCGCGGGTTATCAGTTCAGCACGTCGAGCGAGATCCACCAATCGCTCAGGTGGATCTCGATTCTTTCCGGCAACGTAGGCTGCGATCTCGCGGCGTCAACCGGCGTCCACACCGGAGAAGACGCGGTGAAGCAGTTGCTCGCGGGTGCAAACGCGGTCGGACTGTGCTCGACATTGTACAAAAACGGGATCGGCCGGATCGGGACGATTCGCTCCGAGGTATCGGGCTGGATGGATGCGCACGGATACGACTCGATCGACCGGTTTCGCGGCACGTTGAGCCAATCTGCGAGCGACAAACCCGAACAGCACGAGCGGCTCCAGTACATCAAGGCGCTAACAGGGCTGTCGTAACGGGCCTATGATGCGGAGTATCGACTCACGAAAACCGGTTCTCGCGGCATTGTTTACCGGTTTTATAATAATTGGTGCGTACATCGTGGTGCCGTTGCCGTTCTCGCCGGTCCCGATCGTACTACAGAACTACTTTGTGATCCTCGCGGGATTGATCCTCGGACCGGTGTACGGAGCGTTCTCGGTAGCAGTGTACCTGGTGCTCGGCATCATCGGCTTGCCGGTATTCTCGGCCGGTCGAGGCGGCTTCGCACACTTCATCGGACCGACCGGCGGTTATCTTGTCGGTTTCCTCGTCGCCGCGCCGCTCGCGGCGCTCATAGCGTCACGCGACTCGGGGCCGATCCGGACGGCGCTCGCTGCAACGGCCGGTTTGATCGCGGTCTACGTTGTCGGCATACCGTGGCTCGCGTCG
>PXBQ01000428.1 GCA_003566875.1 Spirochaetaceae bacterium
GAAACGGATCGATAACTACGAGGTTTTCAACGTTCGCGACGACGTCGTTTCGATTCTTCGGCTCAACCGACTCTTCAAGATAGAGACGAATGAAAACCCTGAGTACCACTTCGTCGTCGTTGTCGGCACCGGTGAGAAAAAAATGGGATTGATCGTCGATTCGCTTATCGGCGAAGAAGACGTTGTGATCAAACCTCTCAAAGACCACTACGTTACAACACCCGGGATCGCCGGTGCGAACATCACCGGAGACGGTACGGTGTCGCTTATCATCGACGTCGCTCAGCTGCTCGAACTTGGCTTGCGCAACGAGTTGGAAGAACGTCGCCGGCGTGAGACTATGGTTTCATAGGGGTTGAGTGTGAGTACGGTTAACACGACCATCATGGGAAAAACACGCGAGTCCGCCGAGAAAGACGTCGAGCATATCGACTACAAGATGGTCACATTCTCGCTTGGCGGGAAAGACTTCGGCATCGACATCATGAAAATCGCCGAAATCGCAAAGTTCGGCGGCTTCACGTACGTTCCGAACGTTCCATCGTACGTGAAAGGCGTGTACAATCTTCGCGGCGACATTATCTCGATCATCGATCTTCGCGGCATGTTTCATCTTCCGGTCCCCGACACCGAATCGGAACAAACGCACAACGGTTTGATTGTTCGTGTTGGAGAGTCGATGATCGGAGTTGTCGTCGACTCAATCGACAAGGTGGTCGGCATTTCGTCGACGGACATTCAACCCCCGCATCCCATTTTCGGCGACATTAACATCAAGTACATAAGCGGAGTCGTCGAGCACGACTCCCGGCTTTATATTATCCTTGACGTCGACAAGGTGTTCAGCAAGGAGACGCCGCCGGAGCCGATCGCGACGCGAGAGAGAACAGAAACCGGAGCGCCGCCGGGCGACGTACCGGGCCCTGTACGCGGGCCAACAGATATGCGCGTTTCCGACACCGCCGCCGAACTCGGGTTCGTGCACGAGACGCTCGCGACGTTTCTTCGATTCTACGTCTCCGAGGTGAACTCTGCGTGGGTCGAGGAGCGGTTTCGCGACTGGCGGACGAACCGCGCTGGTGAAGCGTCTCAGCTGAAAAACGCGGCTGAAGCCGAGAAATTTATCGCGCCGTTCTTCTCGCCGCACACGGGTGAGTTCTGGTCCGAGTCGTACGCGTCGGAATTCTCTTCGATAATCCCTGAGACGACCGGCGGAACCATTACGGTGTGGAATCCCGGCTGCGGAAAGGGGTACGAGACGTATTCGCTCGTGTGCCTTCTCCGTGAAAAGCTCCCAAACAAACAGATCAAAATCTGGGCTTGCGATATCGATCTTCTGAGTATCTCGACAGCGCCCAACCTTGTTTTCGCGAGCGCAGCGGCCCCGGATTATTTCGATCCGTACGTTCACGAAAGCAATAACGGTTGCAGTTTTGATGATACGGTCCGGGATGCGGTTCTTTTTGAGTACCATGATATTGTGAACGAGCAGACGCTCCCACCGCCGGATCTTATCGTAGCGCGCGACGTGTTGTCGTTTCTCGCACCGACCGATCAGAAGCGCGTGCTCGCCGATTGGTTCGAGAAGTTGAAACCCGGAGGAGTCGTTATTCCGGGCACGCACGAAAGACTCCCGTTCGACGAAGGATGGAAGAGGCTCGATGGTGAGATTTGTGCGTACACGAAGTAACGGCGTTCAGATCCCAAGACAAACTAGGTACAGGAGAAACACGGTATGAGAGTTGAGTATATAAACCCGTTTGTCGAGGCAGCGTACAATATCCTCAAAGAGGTTCTGAACGCCGAGGTCAATCGAGGTGAGCTCTATCTCAAATCGACCTCGATGCCGGTCCTCGGGGTCGCGGCGATTATCGGGCTCGCGGGTGATGTCGAAGGCCGGGTTCTGATCGACATGGACAAACCGACCGCGATCAAAATCGCATCGGCGATGCTTGAGGGTATGGACATGGAGCCGATTACCGAGCTCAACGATCTCGGTAAGGCGACCGTGACCGAACTCGCAAACATGATCACAGGGCAGGCGGTAACAAAACTCCATAATCTAGGTTTCAAGTTTGACTTGACACCACCTGCGATTTTTACGGGCGACAACATGGAGGTTTCGAATGCCGACGTTGAAGCCTTGATCGTTCCGATGGAAGTCCCGCAGGGAAAAATCGAAATCAACGTCGCGGTGCGCGAGCGCACTTAGCGAAAAGGGGTAGGGTGTGCGGACAAAACAAGATTTCCCAAGCATAAACGAACGACAGGCAATCGGAGTAAACCCGGAGGGGCGACCGTATCGGGTACTGGTCGTCGACGACTCGATGTTCGTAACAAAGCAGATTAGCCAGATCCTGACTTCGGAAGGCTTTGACGTTGTCGGCGTCGCGGGCAACGGGCTCGAAGGGCTCGAAAAATACAAAGAGCTTTTTCCGAACGTCGACTTGGTAACGATGGACATCACCATGCCGAAAATGGATGGCGTGAGCGCGCTCGAAAAGATCATCGAGTTCGACAAGAATGCGCGTGTCGTTATGATTAGCGCGCTCGGCAAACAGGACCTCGTGAAAAAGTCGCTCTTGATCGGCGCGAAAAACTACATCGTAAAGCCGCTCGACCGGAAAAAAGTACTCGAAAGAGTTCTGTTGGCCTTGAAATAGAAGCGGTTTTCGGCTACAGTGAGCCGAATCCAGGGCGGTTAGCTCAGTTGGTTAGAGCACGTGCTCGACACGCACGGGGTCGGTGGTTCGAATCCACTATCGCCCATTGTCAGAAACATGGTTCCTTGTGGATGTGCATGCCAAATGTACATGCGTCGGTTTGTCGACATAAACACGAGGCCGAAAGCAACGTGGGCCGAAGGCACAGTTTTGAATTCCCAGCCGCCGTACGACCGTCTATCCGACCTTGAGAAAAACTTCGAGAGAAAGAAAAAACACGGAACCCAGTTGTACTGGATCAAGTACAACCGCAGCGCCGAGTACGCGTTCGATCTAGTCGACGCGCGCGAAGACGTCGAGTGGCTCATCGCAGAGCTGCGGCAACTCCGCTCCGAAAACAGCCATCTGCGCGAGATGCTTGCCGTCCTGCGCGACCAACTCCATAACGATCTTCACCAGTAGACCGTTTACGCGGTGATCTCTTCTCCACGCGCCATGAGAACCTTGCCGGTGCGCACGATCTCCTGAACACCGTACTTCTCAAGCACCTTGTTAACCGAGTCGAGCTGTTCAGACCGCCCGACGATCTGGAAGGTTAGGCTGATTTCGCTCACGTCGACGGTCGCGCACTCCATCGCGTGCGCGAGCTGAATCACCTCGGCGCGTTCGGACGGCTCACAATGGACCTTGATCAACGCGAGTTCGCGTTGGATGATATCCTCATCGGTGCGGTCGGTCGCGTGAACGACGTCGACCAATTTGTTGAGTTGTTTGAGGATTTGATCGAGTACGACTTCTTTCCCCGTCGCGCAGATGTTCATCGTCGAGTACCGCGGGTCGTTCGACGCCGAGACGACAAGACTGTCGATATTGTAACCACGTCGGGCGAAAACAAGCGCGATCCGGATCAGAACGCCCGGTTTGTTGCACACGAACAAACTGATCGTGTGTTTCTTCAGTTTTGATTCGATTTCCATCACGTACTCCCCACCGGTGCGGCCATTTTTTCTTTCGGTGCTTCTATGATCATCTCCGACATCGACGCCCCCGACGGTATCATCGGAAATACGTTGTCCTCTTTTTCGACTTCAACGTCCAGTAGGCACGGGCCGTCGTTGTACTCGAGGGTCGCAGCGATGACACGCTTCACATCCGCGCTGCGTTTCAC
>PXBQ01000050.1 GCA_003566875.1 Spirochaetaceae bacterium
CCCGATCGGGATCATCGGGTTCGCTCGGAAAACTCGGCTCTTCAGATCGACGTGGGCGGCGACCGACGCGCGCGTATGGTCGTCCGGGTAGTGCCACACGGGGTACTCCGCGCCCGCGGTGAGATCGGCCAGAAACGCACGGGCGGTTCCGCGGTTTTCCACGTACAGCAGGTGCCTGATCAACGGCAGCGAGAACCCGAGCTCGGCGCGGCCTACCAGGAACGCCCACGGCGCGGAGGTAGTCGTGTGACCGCTCTCGAGACCCGCGCCGATGCTTCCTGACAGTCCAAGGACCTGCCAGAAATCGGGCCGCTCGGCAACCGTGAAAGCCAGTTGCAGATGCGGCGAGTGCGTGAAGAACGCGTCGGGGCTTCCGACCTCTCCGGGCGCGGCCTGAGGGAGGACCCAGCGCGAAGTGTTTGAGAGCGATACCATGAGGTACCGATTGTCGCGATTACGGTCACCGAGCAGAACCTGATCGAACCCGAACCGCGCGTACGCGCGTCGGAGCTGCACGTTCTCGCCGTCGGTAACGGTGACGCCGAGTTGCTCGTACCCGCCGAACAGCTGCAGCGCGCTCTCGCGTTCCGGGATGAGAAGGTAGTAATCGCGCTGCAGGCTGAGCCCGTAGCCGAGGCGTAGATACGCGCCGTTTCTCGCCTGCAACACGTCGATCCCGGTGAGGACGGTATCGGCCAACGGCCAGCCGATCGAGAAAGTCGAGAACGAGACCTCAGGAACGAGTTGCCACTGCTGCGAGTGGAGACTCCCGGCCGAGAGCATAAAGAGCACGAGCGCGAGCGCGACCACGACGTGACGACGGAGGGCCGTTATTCGGTGGATCATCGGTTTGCTCCTTCCGGGATCACGACGATTCGGTCGATAAACCACTCGAGATCGGGCTGCGCCGGGATCCGGAACGTCAGACCGGTGAGGTTCATCTGCTCGGGAAACCTGATCTGAACGGTCTGCGGCGCGTAGTACCGGCTCGACCAGCGCAAAAGGTGAAACGTCGCCGGTGTGACGGTAATGCTGCCGAGTTCCGTGAGTTGGTAGGAACGAGCATCGCCGTTCTCGAGTTCGATCACGATCTCCGCGTCGAGGAGCCGTTCGGCCGTGTCCGCGCTTGCGGTGTCGAGCGGGTGCGCACCGATGTCGAAACGAACGCCGCCGGCGGGAACCGCGGGTCCGCTCACGCGGTACTCGCCGGGGTGGTTGTCCGTTGCGCGGAGGAAAACCACGTGACTGTCCTGGTGAAGGAACTGCTTGTCCCGGTCCGAAATCTCGGGCGCGAAAAAGTAGCCGTTGGCGATGCCGGGCAGCATACCTTCGCGCCAAAGCGAGAAGTCCCGCGCGCCGATACGCCAGCCCGGCGCGGTCGCGGTTCGGGGGTCGGCGTCCTCGGAGAAATCGGCGAGCGGCATGTCGCGACCGTCGCGAAACCGCGTCGCGTACACAGTGGTCGGGAGCCAATCGCGCCCGGTGCGCCAGTCTTCGAGAAACTCCCGGTAGCCGGGATCGATCCCGAAAGTGACGTGAAGGAACGCGTTCACGACTGCCCGAGTGAGGCGTTGTTGCTCCGCGGGCGTCAGCCGAAACTCGGCCGGCACAGGGAACTCGTTCACGCCGTCGACCCAGTCGGTGTTGAAGTACGCGTGATTCGCGCCGTAGACCCAGAAACCCGACCGGAAGTTGTTCTCGGACACGCCGGGACGGTTCAGAAACCGGGACGCAAAATCGACATCGACATCGCCGTCGGCCGAGCCGTGGAGGTAGAGAAAGTCGGCGTGTTCGGCCATAAGAGCGCGTTGCGCGGGGCGATACTGCCCTTCGATCGGAGCGAGCGCGATCACGGAGCGGATCGCGAGAGGCGGATCAAAGCGGACCGCAGCGTTGTCCGGCCAGATCCCGAGCTCGTTGAAGATCGCCGCGTTGACCGCGGCTTCGCCTCCGCGGGAGTGCCCCATCACGGCCAAGCGCGTCTCATCGACCAGATCGTGCAACGGCGCGGAAGAGTCGCGCCCCTGTCGGACGAGTTCGTGCAGATGGTACAACAACAGAGCCGCGCGCGCGTCGTTCTCCCGGCCATCGGTAATACCGTTCAGAAAGTTTTGATCGATGCTCGCGAAGATCATCCCGTGCGACGCGAGATGTTCGCCGAGGTAGTCGTACCCGAACTCCGAGTTCTTGTACGGATCGTGGTTGCCGTGCACCGCCACGACGACCGGAAACGGCCCGGGGCCGTCGGGATACCAAACCGTCCCGTTCATCGGGACCGCGGCGGCACCGAACCCCCAGTACCGTTCGGCGATCCGGTCGTGGTACTGCGCGGGCCGAGTCACGTTGTCGAGAAGCCGCGCCGGCCGGTCGGTGAAGAACGCGGTCAGGTCGACGGTTGCCGTCTGCACAGCGACGGAAGAGGCCCGGTACTCCGGCCGTCTGGGGTTGTGCTCACCGGCGTACAGATAATTCCGCGGAGCGTACGGGCCGGCCGTTCCGGGGTCCAGCAGGCTCGAGACAGCCGGCCAGTACGGCGCGGAGTCGTAGATCCGCATCGCGCGCGAGACCGGGAAGCTCGAGCACGCCACGACCGCGACGGCTGTCAGACCGACAGCGACCGCGGCGGGAATCCGGCGCGCCGGCTCGATCCACGGCCGCAATCGGCGAAAAAAGATGCGCATACCTCATGTCTCCTGTCAAACCCGTGACGACCGAGCGCCGTCACACGAACACGCTTTCGTTTTGATCCGTTGTGGCCGAGAGCACGGCGTTTGTCAATCCCCGGCGGAACGAACGTTTTTCCGAGTTGACGATCCAGCGGCCCGGTATATCGTGGACAAAGCGTCATGCGGTCGTGTATATAACGGGAGTAGGACTCCAATGAACACCATCCGACTCCGTGCGCTTCTCAGGCTGTTTCGTATTGAGCTTCCGTTCGCCGCGGGCGTTTGCGTCGTGTTGGGGCAGATGCTGGCCCTGGGAAACCGGCCGACACTCACAGAAGCGGCGTTGGGTTTTCTCGGCGTCTTCTGCGTTTCGGCGGCGGCGCTGATCGTCAACGACTACTTCGACCTGGAAAGCGACAGAATCAACGCGCCCGATCGCCCACTACCCGCGGGGTTAGTCACGGAGCGTGACGTGCTTCTGCTCTTCACGATCGTGACGCTGGTAGGGTTTGCGGCGGGCTTTTTTCTCGGTTGGCCGGCTCTGGCGGTACTCGCCGGCGTATGGGGCGTTGGCCTGCTGTACAACTGGCGACTAAAAAGAACCGGCCTTCCCGGAAACCTCATGGTGAGTTTTTCCGTCGGCATGACGTTCATCTACGGAGGAGTCGTCGTCGGCAAGCCGTTCGAACCGATCGTTTTGCTCTTCGCGCTTCTTGTCTCCCTGATCAACCTGGGCGAGGAGATCGCGGCAGACGCGATGGATATGGTGGGTGACCGTCACGCGGGCTCGCGCTCGCTGGCCGTGCGACTCGGCCCGGAAGGTGCCCTGAAAGTAAGCGCCTCGATTTTCTTTGTGGTCGTCGTGGTGAGCGTGCTTCCGTTCATGTTCGGCCGGCTCGAATGGGTGCTCTTCGTCCCGATCGCGTTCATGGACGCGGTCATCGTGTACTCAACCGTAAGGCTTCTCGACGCGCGGATCACGAATCGGCGGACCTATATCCGGCGGATATACTTGAGCGGCACGGTGGCGCTCATCATTATTGTTGCGATGAGAATGGTAAGGTAGAGGGAGATAAACTCGTGAAAACCCGCTCGGTAGCGTATTTCTGCGTAATAGTCGGGGCGATGATGGCGGTACAGTGGCTCTTTTTTCTCGCGAC
>PXBQ01000027.1 GCA_003566875.1 Spirochaetaceae bacterium
ACGGTCACGATCACCGGCAACTCTAACGATCTCTCAGGCGTCGATCTCTCGAACGCTCGGGTCTCCGACCGAGGTAACAACACGCGGCTGTAGGGTTCCCGGCCCGCGCGTAGCCGTTCGTCCGATTGCTACCAGACTACCGCCACGAGTCCCGAGTTGTGGATCGCTGCGTCGCGGGTCACGAGCTCGGCATGAAGGTGCCGCGCGGTCGCGACGAACACGCGGTCGAATGGGTCGCCCTGCTCAAGTTCGAGAGCCATGGCCTCGACCGCGATCGTGCCGTTGACGGGAACAACGACGAAGTGATGCGCGAGCCGATCGAGAAAAATCGTGGGATCGGCCTTCACAACGACGCGTTTCTTCTGAATTAACATCGCCAGCTCGAGCAAAACCAGGTCCGAGATTGCCAAATCGCTCGATCGTGCGGCCTCGATTCGCCGGCGGGCCCCGTCACCCAGGCGCGCGTCCCCCTGGACGAGCCAGAGCGCCGCGTGAGTGTCGAGCAGCAGGCTCACAGTTGAGATTCCCACTCAGTGGTCGGCATCGTCGGTTCGTCGATCGAGTCGTCCGACGTAACGATCTCCTCTCGCATACACCCGTAGAGCTGATCGGACGGAGGGGTCTCGGCGACGATCAAAAGATTTCCTTCCCGAGTCTCGACCACAATCTGCTCGCCGGCGAGCGCCGCGCGTCGAACTCGTGCGAAGTCGCGAAGCAGTCCACTCACATTCGTTTTCATGTCATATTATTTGTCAAATATACTCTCGATGTCAACCCAAAAATTTCGACGGACGGAGCCCCAGCATCTCCGCGACCGTCGACATCTCCACCACGTTCATCACCAGAGGCTGCGACAGGTCGTCCTGCGACTGCTGCCACGTCGCGTACGCGTATTCTTCGGTGAACAGCACGTCGACGTACCGGCTGCAGCCGGTTCCGTGCGGCGAGACGAACGCCGGGGCGAGCGTGGAGAGACGCTCGGGGGCGAGAAGAGCCGAGTCGCGCGCGAGAGCGAGGCCGCCGATCTCTTCGCACGAGTAGCCGCGCGGTCGGGCGACCGCGGCGGGGTGTTCGTCGAGCTGCCGGACGCACTCACCGCCGTCGTAGAAGCAGAGGTAGAGCTGCTCGCCTGCGGCGAAGCGGCCGATGCGGGGGAGCGGCGCGTAACACGTCATCCGCGCGATCGCGACGTCCCACGCCGGTCCGCGCGGGAACACATCGTACGTCGTGCGCCCGTCGACGTGAAACCCGGTGTGCGACGCCGACCAGCAGAACGGGTGCGTGCAGAAGCCGATCTGCCGCGTGCCGTTTGCGGTAAATACAAACGGGTCCTTGACGTGCAGGTACTCAGGGGTGCGCGACGCGAGCAGCGGCTCGACGGTCGCCTCGCCGAGAGCCTCAACGCGCGGTGCGTGCAGAACGTCGATCGTCCAGACGCCGGTTCCGCTCTTGTGGAAATCCCGGACCTCATCGGGGTAACCGATCCCGTCCTTCTCGGTCGAGACGTACAGGCTCACGCCGTTTTCGTGAAACTCCAGGTGGCTCCCCTCGATCGAGAGCACCTCGCGGCCGGGGAGGCTGAGGTCGCTCTTCGAGAGCGAGAGAACCTTCCGGAACGTCGCGCCGCGGTCGTCGCTCCGGAACACCGCGAGTTCCTTGCCGCGCTCACCGCGGCCGAGCCCGGTCCGCGAGTCGCCGTAGTTCCGGTATCGCCCGACCAAGTACAGCGCGCCGTCGGGCCCGACCGAGAGGTTCCCACCGCCGAACCAGAAACCCGGCTCGGGCCGCTCGGCCGGCACGATCACGCGCGCGCGCTCCTGGTCGATCAGGGCTTGGGCTAACTCCATCGCGGCCTTCCGCGTCGTATCGTCAAAAGCGTTCGTGTTCACGGCGAATCCCTCTCGTTTTGCGTTTCGTGTTGCGTGTTGCGTGTCGTCGTGCACGGCTTCGGCACGCGCTCGACGCGGAAGCCGTCCGCAAGGCGGGCTTCCGGTACGTCGGTACGGGACGGTGAGCTTACCGTGAGATCACCGACGGGTTACAGAGCCGCCCTGACCGCCTTCAAGAAGACGCGTACCTTCTCGAAGGGATCTCCGGGTCCCAGGGTTTCGATCGGCAGATAGCCGCTATACCCGCTCTCGGCGATGATTTTCACGATTCGTACTAGATCGACGTCCTTCGGTTCGCCGAAATGGTTCACCTTCTCTTTGATCTGCCAGCCGACCGCGTGGCGAACGTTCCGGATGATCTCGTCGTACGGGTCGTTTTGCGAGTAACTCCCGATATCGAGCACCAGACCGAACCACGGTGATCCGACTCGGTCGATGAAGAAATCGACGTGGTCGGCGGTCTTGACGAAATCGTTGTGATTCTGCAGCGCGACGATGACTCCGTGCTCGGCCCCGAACTCGACGCACTCTTTGATGTCGGCGACGACCCGCTCGGCTACCGTTTTCCATTCGGACGGCTCCACGCTCTGCACGCCCGAGAAGATCCTGATCGTCGACGCGCCGAGTTTCGACGCGGCGACGATCCAGTTTTTCACGAGTTGTACATCGTTTTTACGCTTGGAGATATCCGAAACCGTGAAATCGTTTCGAACGCCGGTTTGGTGGACGTGCAGCCCCAGAAGCGCGGCTTTGCGTTTTATCTCGTACAGAAACTCGTCGCCGGGCACTTCCGGATACCCGGGCAAGTAGTACCCCGTCAGGTCGAGGCCCTGGAACTTCTGTTCGGAGCAGAACTCCAGTAACCCGTCGAGCGATAACTCGCCGTTCTTCAGAGCCTCGTTGAATGAAAACGCGTTCAAACTCAACTTGATGTTGTTTTTCATGATCCCCTCGCTGTGATACGTCGCCGTTCATCGGCCGGCGACAAAATTGTAATCCAAAACACCCCGCGTGTGTAGCTTCCCCTCAATTGAGTATCACTGGGGATATTGCCGATATTGAATATCGATGAGAGGTTGTTACGGGGCCGGCCAGATCGGCCGAGCAAAGTGCGAATGCGAAATTGCTTTGATCCACGACGCCCGTGACTCGACATACCTGCTGCAACTTGCGCGGCGATTAATGCACCGGTAAAATGATGCATCGCGGTATCGCTTCGATAGTTTCGATACGTGCCGCTCATTTTTCGACAATAATAGTCCGGCGGGAGCTCGGAGAAACCGGTTCAACCAATCCGCGGACCAAGGAGAATATGAGGTGACACGCACATTCACTGCTATCATTCAGCGCGAGCACGATGTGTTCGTCTCTCTCTGCCCCGAACTCGACATAGCTAGTCAAGGCGCGACAATCCCCGAGGCAAGGGAAAACCTTCGTGAGGCGATAACGCTCTTCCTCGAAGAAGCCGACGCATCGGAGATAACCGATCGGCTTCACGGGGAGCAGTACGTTTCGACGATTGAGGTCGCGGTTGGCTAGACTTCGGCGCTTGTCCGGTCAGGACGTGTGCCGGATCCTTGCGTCAAACGGTTTTACCGAAAAGCGTCGCAGAGGGAGTCATATTGTCATGCAGCTGCGTGTTTCAGGCACGACCGTCACGGTCCCCGTTCCGGACCATTTGGAATTGAAAACGGGAACGCTCGCGTCGATAATCCGCCAATCGCGTTTACCACGTGCGCTATTCGAGCAAGAGTAACATCCACCTTTCTTAATCGCCCGGTTCCTGCGTTCTTAACGCAACATTGCGTAACTCCACGACCGTTCATCACCGGAGGTTCCGACAGGTTGTCCCGCGAGCACTGCCGAGGCGCGTCCACCGTCAAACTTTGCCGTCACGGCTCGTAACGCTTTGACCCGCGCGGGGGTAGCATAT
>PXBQ01000355.1 GCA_003566875.1 Spirochaetaceae bacterium
AAATTCGCAACCGTGTAGTTGTTCAACGTCGCACGGGTCCACTTCTCTTTGTTGAGCAGTTCGTTCAGCTGCGCGATTACCTTTTCTGCCATAGCCACACTCCTGATTCCTTCAGTTCACGTACTTACGATACACGGTGGGATTGACGGCCCGTAGCTTCAAAAGAACCTCATCGAGCTTACCGGTATCCTCATTTGCCCCGACGTAGTGGTCGATCAGCCAGAAATACCGGTTAATCAATCGCGCCTCAATAGCTTGATCCGTGTTACCCGAATCGCCGTACTCCCGCTCCAACTGGTAAATGGCCTGTTTGAGTTTACCAAGCTCGATAGACCGAAGCTCGCGTTTGACGGTGAACACACCGTACAGGACGCCGTACACCGGTATCCATTCCTTCAGAAGCGGTCCGGTGTGCCCTTGTTCCGCGACCGCTTCCGCCAAACGCTCGAGCATTTTGGACTCCAGGCTTGTCAAGTCGACCTTCTGCGGATCGAGAAAAAACGCCTCCCGGAAGAATGCCTTCGACTTCTGCGTTTCGTTGACCATCTCGTAACAATCCGCCAACTCGGAAAGAATCTGCGCGTCGTCTCGTCGCTCGCGCGCCGCGGATTCAAGATACCCGAGCGCCTTGTCGAATTCTCCCCGTCCCTTGTAGCACCGCCCGATCCGTAAAAGCAACTCCGGATCGTCCGGCTCTACGTCCTTCACGAGTTCGGAGAAGTGCGCTAACGCTTCACCAAAAACGTGTTGCCGTACCGCGTACAAACAATTATCGGCGAGGCGTCCGACTCGTCCGACGAACCCGACGAACAAGCCCCACTGACTCAAGAGATACTCGCCTTTTTCAAAGGGATTGAGTATTCCGTCGAGACGTGCGATGCGGTCACGCCAGAAATTCACATACTTCAGCGCCGTGACAACTTCGATATTATCAAAATCGACGGAAAGGGCGTCCTCTATGATCTTTCCTGCACCCGAGAGATCGTGTTCCCTGATCCGCGCGTACGCGTGCCGTAGGAGTTCTTCAACGTCGCTTGTTTCTGTCCGTGTTCCCTCCGAAGCCATACCCCTTTCATTCTCGTTTTCATTATTATATCATCGGGACCGGAATAGTCAATGTGGGGAGAGGGCGGCGAGCTTTGAGAGACGCCAGATGGTTCGATCGCCGGGTGGCCCGGCAATGTTGTCGCGGATCGTCGTTGTCGGTATTATGATGGAATGTCACTCGGTCGGATAATTACAGCACCGTCGATTTTATCAGCGGATTTTTCGCGTATCGGCGAGGAGATCAAGAAAATCGAGATCGCCGGCGGCGACTGGATTCATCTAGACGTGATGGACGGCCATTTTGTTCCGAATCTCACCTTCGGCCCAAAAATGGTGCACGACATCCGGCGCCTGACGCGCCTTCCTCTCGACGTGCACCTGATGATCTCTGAGCCTGATTCTTTTATCCAGGATTTTGCCTCTGCGGGAGCCGACCATATTACGTTTCACCTCGAAGCAGCGGTACACGCGCACCGGACGGCTCATACGATTCGGTCGCTCGGCAAGAAAGTCGGGCTTTCGATCGTGCCTTCTACACCGGCCGAGGCACTTTCGGAGCTGCTTCCGGAACTCGACATCGTGCTCGTGATGACGGTCGACCCCGGGTTCGGCGGTCAATCGCTCATCGAGCGATGCCTCGAAAAGGTACGGAAACTCGATGCTTTGCGGACGCAACACGGATATCGGTATCTGATTGAGGTTGACGGAGGCGTGAATCGTGATACCGCGAACCGAGGGAAGGAAGCCGGAGCCGACGTACTCGTGAGTGGATCCGCGTTTTTTTCCGCGCGTTTTCCGGCCGACGAGATCCGTGCACTTCGAGGCGAAACGATCGTATAGTTCGACCGTGCGCTCGTCGATTACGGTTCCGTGGGGCCGGGTTGCGTTCGATATTCGCGTTCAGTTTTTCTGGAACGCGTCGAGAATGAGAGAAGGGGAGTCCAGATGAAAAAAGTCCTCGTCGTCCTCGTGGCGCTCGCTTTTTTACCGCCGAACATAGTATCGGCCGATGATCTCGGGCAACGACTTATGGATGGCGCGATCGAAGAGTTCCGGCAGGCGCGGTACACCCCCGCGTTGTTGACCTTGAGGGAGGTCCTCGCTGATCCGGGTTTCTCCCGACACCACGCCGACGCATACTTCTGGGCGGCCAAAACGGCGATGGCCGCATCACGATTCGACGAAGCGGCAAGGAATCTCGACAGGTTCCTCTCCGACTACACCGACAGCCCGTACTACGCCGAAGCCGAGTACCAACGCGGCCGCCTTTTGTTTCTTCAAAATGAACACCGGTCCGCGATCCAGGTTTTCGAGGCATTCATAGCCGCTCACCCAGACTCACCGTTCGTACCAAACGCGTACTACTGGGCGGCCGAGGCGCTTTTCAGGCTCGGGAGAATCGACGAAGCGGCGGTCTTGTTTCGGCGCGTTGTTCGCGATTTTCCGTCGAGTGCTCGTGTCGAAGCCGCACAGTATCGCCTTTCGGTCATCGATTATGCACAGCGGGAAAAGGAACTACTTGAGTTGCTGAGATGGAGCCACAGCGAAACGTTGAGGGCGGTCGAAGAGTTCGAGCGAAAAGAACGTTCGTATCGGGAAGCGGTCCAGTCGTATCAGGAACGTCTTCGCTCGCTTGCATCGGACGATTTCCGCTCGGAAATCGAACGTCTCACGGCCGAGCGAGACGCGCTGAGCCGGACAGTCGCAGCGAACGAAGCAACGATCGAACGCCTCAAGACCGAACTCGATGATGTGCGGATTCGTTTAAGCTCGACCGACGCTAACGGCGAACCCATGTTGCGGGGCGCCGCTCCGACGATCGCACCGAGTACGGCTCAAGACATTGGGCAGCGGGCCGCGCTGCTCGAACTGAAAAACACGGTTCTCGAGATCAAGAGTACTCTTCTCGACGTTCGTGACTCCGGAGGCGTCCAATGAATCCGCGACATCGAGTTATGGTATGTGTCCTGGTTATTGGTTGCCTGACGGCAGCCCCACACGCAATGGCTCTCGAACTCACCGAAGGAAGAGTGAAGCTTGTTCTCAACGAGACCGTCGGCAGGTTCGGTATTCAGTTCCGTGAGGACTTGTCTTCTACCCGTTTTGTTTCGCTTCTGTTCGATCAGGACCCACGCACGTCGTATTTGACCGTCGTCGAAGGCAACCGTGTTCATCGTATGGGCGACGCTCCCGGCTTCCGGCTCGAAACCACACGCACCGACGCCGGAGCACGGTTCGAGTGGCGGTCGCCGACGCTCGAAGTGATTCAGGAGTTTCGATTTGTGCGATCACCCGCCGCGTCGGTGACCGACGCGATCGCTGTTGAACTCACTATCCGAAACACGTCGCAACGCCCTGTCGCGGTCGGAGCGCGTTATCTTTTCGATACGCACCTCGGCGAACCGTCGAACATCCACTTCACCGCTCCGGGCTTTGAGCGAATCAACCGTGAAACCGAGTTGTCCTCGGATTCCACCGTATGGTACTGGCGGTCACCGGCTCGCGCATCCGGCGATCTCGGCTTTCAGCATTACGTTTTCGGCCCGGGCATCACGCCGCCGGATCGAATCGTATTCGCGAACTGGAAACGGCTTCACGACCAACCCTGGGACTTCACCGTGAATCCGTCACGCAACTTCAACCTTCTTCCGTACTCGGTCAACGACTCCGCGGCTGCAGTGTATTACGATGTGAGTATTTTGAACCCCTCTGAGGCCCGCGAAATCGTGACCGTTCTCGGCAACTCGGCGACCGAGATGATC
>PXBQ01000109.1 GCA_003566875.1 Spirochaetaceae bacterium
CGAGGCTCGGCGCGGGCAGCCCCCACTCGATGTTCCCGGTAAGCCGGAACGGAACCAGGGTCTTGCCTTTCCGGTAGTGAATCGAGTTTGCCGTCAAGGTCGAGCACGCCGATTCGCGTGTCGTGAGATCGTTGAACACGAGCCGAACCGAGTTGCTTTTGCCTTCCTCGCGCGTATGAGCGGGTAGTTGCTCGACGACTTCATCGAGCGCCTCGAGTTGTTTCGTCGTGATATACACGCTCGGCGGCTCGAAGAACTCGGCGATGCTCGTCGCGACGAACGTACGGCACGCCGGTGAGGCTTTCATCGATTCGAGCCACTGCTCGAGTTGTGGCCGGAACGAGGGAAGATCGATGTACCAGTTCACCGCGTCGCGCATCTCCGGGACCTCGCCGGTCAACGTGCTCTTCGGCGCAATGAGTTCGCTCGGTTCGTACTGATGACCGAGCGCGCACTCGTCCGCGTACGCGGTCTCGGACGCGCAGCCTTGGATCGGACACCGTCCGACGACCTGCCGGCCGTTCAGGAATACCTGCTGCTTCGTGTCGAAAAACTGGCGAGTCGTGAGTTTCTCGAGCCGCCCGTTCCTGTGAAGCGAACGAAGGATCAACGCGCCGATTTCTTTGTGAATCTCGCTCGCGCGGCCGAAACTCGACGCGGCGTACGTGTCGAGTTGAATGTCGTACGCGTCGAGAACGTTCGCCTGTTGTTTGTGGTTCTCTTTCACAAAGTCGTCGATGCCGCCCGCGAATGTGCCGTCGGCCAGTTGGCGCCGATGGTCTTCTACGATCGGCGATCCGTAACAATCGGTTCCCGAGACAAAGATGACGTTGTCGTGGCCGATCCGGTCGCGGAGAAATCGGGCAAACACATCGGCGTGCACGAACACGCCTCCGATGTGACCGAAGTGAAGATTTTTATTGCCGTACGGCATTCCGGCCGTGACGACCGCGCGTCTCGGGAAGTCCGGACGATCGTCGTGCGTCCTATCGTTATCACTCGAGCTGTCCATGTCCAGTTTCCTTTTCTATTAGTGCGTAGCGCACGCGTCTGTCGGAGCGCAAAATATACCATGTTGTCCGACATATTTGAACGGGGGCTACCCGAGTCGATCGATTACCGTGATCCCGTCGTTCTCGAAACGGTCCATGCGCGTCAACTCTGCCGGCGCATCGGCGAGGGCGACCATCCGCCCTACCAGTTTCTTTGGATCGAGCGCACCCGACTCGACCATCCCGAGCAGTTCCGGGTACCGGTGAGCCTGGATCCCGTGGCTACCGAGGATCTCGAGTTCCCACGCGACGACGCGGTCCATCGGCAGCGGCGGTCGGCTCTGCGCGCCGAGCAACAGCCCGACTTGAACGTGCCGTCCGCGCCTCTTGAGCGAGAGGATCGAGTTCATACACGTCGTCGGGTGACCGAGCGCGTCGATCGAGAGATCGGCGCCACCTCCGGTTGCCTCACGCACCGCGTTGCCGAGGTCACCGGCCGACGCCGCGTCGATCGTGACCTCGGCTCCGAGTTCACGAGCTCGCTTGAGCGCATCGGCCTTGATGTCGATCGCGACGATGCGCGCTCCGACGGCGGCGGCGATCATCACCGCGGACAGGCCGACGCCGCCGCAGCCGTGCACCGCTACCCATTCACCCGCCGAAAGGCGTCCCTGGTCGACCAGAGCGCGGAACGCGGTCGCGAACCGGCACCCCAGCGAAGCCGCCGTCGTCGCGCTCATCGTGTCCGGAACCAATACGAGGTTCGCGTCGGCGTACTCGATCGCGACGTACTCGGCGAAAGAACCCCAGGCGGTGAAGCCCGGCTGGAACTGATTTCGACACACCTGCTGCTGCCCGGCCGCGCACTCCGGGCACGTTCCGCATCCACACACGAACGGCAGCGTCACTCGCGCGCCGCGGCTCCACCGCTTCACGTCGGTGCCGATCTCGACGATCTTGCCCGCGAGTTCGTGTCCCGGCACGTGCGGCAGCCGGATGTCCGGGTCGTGTCCCATCCATCCGTGCCAATCGCTGCGGCACAGACCGGTTGCCTCGACCTCGATCACGACACCCGATCGCGACGGGGCCGGGTCCGGAAGATCGGTGATCTCGATCGGCCCGCCGAACGTCGAAAAAACTGCTGCGCGCATTAAGTCGCTCCGTTACGCACCGTGTTCCGCGTCCGCCGCGGCGCGTCCATAGATGCGGCGCATGTCCGGCAGTTCGGTACAGAAGTAATGCACCCAAATATATACGTGCTGAAACGCGGCGACAAGGATCGCCGCCGGTGACGCCAAAACGATTCCCGGAATCCAGAGCACCAACAAGCCGTACGTGTACATACCGTTGCTCGTGAACCGGAAGATACCGCGCCGGACAAACGGCTTGGTTTGATACGCCGGGTCAAAGTGGTCGGCGCCCGCCGCTCGCACGAGCCCGAAGTACGCGAACACCGAGTAGAAGAGGTACGCCGATGGAACGAAAAAAAGCACCGCGACCGGGACTCTGACCGGCGGTCCGACCGCGATCGCCCCCGCGTTCGAGATCGCGAGCGGCACGATCGTCGCCATCCTGCCGACGAACAGTACGAAGAAAAAGACCAGGTACCCGATGAACTCGGCTCGCCGTGCGGGCTTCGGCGTGTCGCGCTCAAGCCGCGTCCGCCACCACACCGTAAGAACAACCTGGTGAACTGTCGGAACCAGGAACGCGACGAGAAGCCACGTCGGCGTCGGAATACCGAGAAATGCGCCGCCGCGGAACGGTTCCGCACCGGCCGTCCACCAAAAAAGGCCTACGAGCACCGCGAGTACCGCGATATGATAACCTTGTCGTTCAAGGATTCGCTGCGTTGAGTTTTTCATGGCGCTCAATATATCACGGACGCCACGACGAGTCGCATTGGAGCGTTCGCTTGAGTGCGTCGGTTCGCGCGCGTATACTTGTCGAGTGGAGTCCGAGACCGACCGAACAGAGATCGCGTCGATGCGCGCAGGGTACCTCAAGCGACAGGCTCAAGCCGAGCGCGATCGAGAGACGCTGCTTGCCGAGGCACGGCGTGACGCGGAGCGGATCATCGAGATGATCATCGGTGACTTCCGCCCCGTCAAGGTGCACCAGTGGGGTTCTCTCGTTCACTCGGACCACTTCTCCGACCGGTCGGATATAGACATCGCGGTCGAGGGAATCATGGACCCCGGCACATTTTTCCGGATGCTCGACGCGGCTTCGGCGATGTCTCGGTTTCCTGTCGATCTTGTTCAGATCGAGACGATCCATCCGAGTTATGCCGATCTGATCCGCCGATATGGAAAGGTAGTATATGAGAAGGATTGAGGCTCTTCTCGGTCACATCGACGCGTCGTGTTTGGTAATCGATGAACTACACGACTTCGCTCACGAGTTCAAATCCGGGGAACTCGCGTCGCGCGGCAAAGACCGCTTCGCGGCTCTCGCGGTAGCGCAGTTTCTCGACAGCTACTACACGGCCGTCGAAACCATGTTCCTACGCGTTTCGCAGTTTTTCGAGAACAATCTCGTCTCCGAAAAATGGCACTCCGATCTACTCGAGAAAATGACGATAACCGTTCCGGGTTATCGTCCTCGTGTGATCTCGCGAGAGACGTACGAACTCTTGCGCGAGCTCATGCGCTTCCGCCATTTCAACCGATACTATCTCGAGCTGAACTTCGACTGGGTCAAGCTCGATTTTTTGTTCTCGACTCTCGAGCGCGCACACCCCAAACTCATGCCCGAGATCGCCGTCTTCCGCGCCGCGGTCGAACACATC
>PXBQ01000533.1 GCA_003566875.1 Spirochaetaceae bacterium
AAATCTCGGCATCGATCGAAGGCTCCGACGGCAAAGTTGCGCGCGTCGCTGCGAGAATCCTCGACTCCGACGGCGCGACGTGCGCAGAGGCCGCGATCGAGTACGCGCTCTTCTCCGAAACGCTCGCCCGGAAACGTCTGAACTATCCCGGCTACGAGGCGTTCCTCCCTAACCGCGCATAGCGCGGTTCAACGGACCACGCGTAGCACGGCGCGACCGTCGCCGCGCCACGGTCGCGCTACGCGGTCGTCCGGGTTTACTTATCGCTTCCCCAGAGCCACTCGATCTCGTCCTGGCTCAGCGTGACGTCCAGAGCGGGCATCGTCGTCGCGGTCTCGTGGATCGTCCGTGGGCCGACCAACGCGAAGCTCGGGAACGGTTGCGACAGAACGTAAGCCGCGGCGATGTTGATCGGGCTGCACCCCTTCTTTTTCGCGAGCTCTTCGGCGCGCGCGCGACGCTCGCGGTTGTCCGGGGCGTCCCAACACTCGAAGTTACCCGCACCGAGCTTCATCCTCTCGGCCTCCGGCAGGAAGTAGCCGCGCGCCTGGCTCGACCACGAGAAGTTCGTCGTTCCGGTTTTCCGGAGCCACTCGCGTGACGCGGTGTCCGACACATGAACACAGCCGTTCCAGACGGGCTTCACCATCCGCGCGAGCGACAGGTTGTTGTTCAGGATCGTCATGCCCTGTTTGCCGGTCTTCTTCGCGTACTCGTTTGCCGCGTCGAACCGCTCGGTCGTCCAGTTCGATCCGCCAAGAGGACCCCTGATCAGACCTTTCGACACGAGGGTATTCAGTACGTCGACAAACTCGCCGATCGGGACGTCGAGGTTGTCGCGGTGCATGATGTAAATGTCGGCGTACTCGAACCCGAGCCGATCGAGAGACTCGGTGAAGTCCTCGACCAGGAGATCGGGGAGGCAGCGCGGCGTGTGTGCGCCCTTGACTGTCACGACGATGTCGTCCCGGACTCCGCGCGAGCCGACCCACTGCCCGAGCAGGATCTCTTGTTTCCCGCGTCCGTACACCCACGACGTGTCGAACGCGTTGCCCCCGCGTTCGATCCAGTCGTCCCAGATCGCCGCGGCGTGCGGCAAGTTCGGTTGATTGTCGCAACCCATGATCATCTTGCTCACCGGCTTCGAGAGGCCGTCGATCGTACCGTACTTCATCGGTGCGTCGGCGCGCTTCTTGAGCGTGCCGCGCAGTGGCGCGTTCCCGGCCGGCTTCTCGTGCGGGTACTCGACGCCGACGGCTTCGCGCCACCGGTCCAACGTCGCGAGGTTTCCGAGTGAGTCGTCCCAGCTCATCGCGGGGGAGTCGGCCTGTTTCTTGCCCTCGGCGATCGTGCGCGCGAATCGATCGGCCTCGATCGCGAACGCGGTCTTGTCGGCCGGGATGTCGTGCGTACTCGACTCGCCCTTGATCGTGACGACGATCTTCCCGGCATCGGCCGTCTTCCGATTCGCGACCCACGGGTTCGGTACCGAGATCTTGCCTTCCGACCCGTACACCTCGACCGTGTTGTCGAGCGCCGACCTTACCGCGGTCGATACCTGCGCGATGATGTCGTTCTCGAACGTGAGCACCGCCGCGGTCCACTCGTCGACGCCGGTCTCACCGACGCGACCCCCGGCGACGACCGCGACCGGTTCGGCGAACGGTCGGCCGGTCGCGGTGCCCGCGATCAGGCGCGCCATCGAGACCGAGTAGCACCCGACGTCCATGATGCCGCCGCCGCCGAGCTCCGGGTTGAACATCCTGCCGCGTGCGTTGATCTCGGTTCCACCACCAAAGCCAAACGCCGCGCGGATCATCCTGACTTCGCCGATCACGCCCTGTTTCAACAGCTCGACGAGTTTTGCCGTCTGCGGGTGGCACCGGTACATGAACGCTTCCATGAAGAGCCTGTCGTTCTCGCGCGCCGCCTCGATCATCGCCATGAGTTGTCCGTGGTTGAGCGCCGCGGGTTTTTCGCACAGCACGTTCTTCTTCGCCTCGAGCGCCTTGATCGTCCACTCCGCGTGAAGCGGGTGCGGCGTCGAGATGTACACCGCCTCGACGTCCGGGTCGGCGAGCAGTTGCTCGTACGTCGCGTACCGGCGCTCGACGCCGAACTCGTCGCCGAATTTATCCGCCGTCTCGTGCGATCGTGACCCGACCGCCAGAAGCCGGCCGCTCTCGGACTGCCCGAGCCCGTGCGCGAAAGCGTGCGCGATCGCGCCCGTCCCGATTATTCCCCAGTTTAGTTTGTTCATTTCGTACCTCTCGAGTAACCATATCATCACGGAACCGGACAGCGGAATTGCCTGATTGGTCCGGGCATGTCATAATTGGTACGATGGAAGCCGGCAAAAGCGAGTTCAAAACGATTTACAGGACGGTGGCCACGCGCGGGAAGACGACTCGGTGGGGCTACGGATACGTCGCGAAGCCGAACGAAGGCTCTGCGTACACCGACCGCGCGTCCGACGACCTCATCATCGTGTACGTCGTACGCGGAACGGGCCGTTTCACCGACGGCCTCGGCGCCGCACGCGCGGTTTCGGCCGGAGACGTTTTGGTTCACTGGCCGGTACGGCCGTGTTCACTAGCGCCGAAACCGGACGGCGACTGGATCGAGCACTGGCTTCTCGCCGATCGGGTCTTCTCGAACGCGATGGCGCGGCTCGGGCTCATCTCGGCGCGCAGGTCCGCCATCTCGATCGGTGTAGACGCGAGCATCGAGGAGCGTTTCTCGGCGATTGGTGAGTCGCTCCGCGTTATGGACGATCGTGACGGCGACCTCCTCGCGCTCCGGCTGCACGAGCTCCTCGTCGAGATCAACCGTGGTGAACGGCGGTTCGGCGCAGGCGACGCCGAGAGCAGCCTCGTCTCCGCCGCGTGCCGGCGTCTCGCCGACACTGTTGACGGCCCGGCCTCTATTCCCGAACTCGCGGACGCGCTCGGCGTCGGGTACGAACGCTTTCGGAAGGTGTTCCGGAGACACGTCGGGCTCGCTCCCGCCGAGTACCGCGTACACCGCCGCGTCGATCGCGCGCGCGAGCTCATCGTTCAAAGGAAACTCACGAACCGCGAGATCGCCGACGCGCTCGGGTACGCCGATCAGTTTACGTTCAGCAAGCAGTTCAAGCGCGTCGTCGGCGAGTCCCCCGCCGCGTTCCGCCGCCGAATGGGGTGAGACGATCCGGACGCCCGTCCCCGGGCGCGACGCCGGCCCACGTGCAACCGGTAGTGACGCCGGTCGCGCCGCTCGGTATCATCAAGCCATGAAGACAACCGACGGTGTTCAGAACCGCAAGCCGTACGTGAAAACGATCGAGCAGGCGCGGGATTTTGTGCTTGAGGTCCGCCTCTGCAGCGTCTTCTCCGACCGATCCGGAACGTTTCCGAGTCTGTGGGATGTCGTCGATTACCCCGAGAAGCAACCCGGCGAAAGCGGGTGGGGGCAGAAGGTGTCGGCGGTCTGGACGTGGAAAAACGAGCTTCCCGCGCGTTTTCCCGACGATGTGTTCTACGGCAAGATAAAAGGTGGACGCGCGGTTCTCATGGCCGTCGCGTACCTGCGCGAGACGCATTATCCGGCGACGCACGTTCCGATCGAGAACTGTTCGCCGCTCGCTCAGGAGCTGTACCGGGCGATCCGGCTCGACGCGATGCGTACCGCGGAGCTGCGCGAGAGCGTCGGAATGGCCGAGAAGTCCGTTCGAAACCGGTTTGAACGCGCTCTCGTGGAGTTGCAGGTCACGCTGAACATCGCTCGCCTGAACGATCCGGA
>PXBQ01000125.1 GCA_003566875.1 Spirochaetaceae bacterium
CCGTTCGCGCTGCGGGTATCGTCGACATGGCTTACTGCTGGAAAATCTCGGTGAACCGACGCGCGATCGCTTCGGCGTTTTCGCTCATCCAGTCCCAGTCGTACGACAGGACCGGAATCACCGAGAGCGGATCGCGGTTTGTGACCGGCGCGTCCGCGCGGCCCGGGAGCAGGTACGCGTTGACTACGAGCTGCTGCGCCGCGTCGGACAACAGGAAATCGATGAACCTGCGCGCTCCGTCCGGGTTGCGCGATGAGCGCAGGATGAACGCCGGGCGCGGGTTCACGACCGTGCCGGACTCGGGGTACATGACCGCCACCGACTCACCGCGGCTCGCCTGCACGTAGCCCATGTAATCGACTCCCGCGAGCACCGCCGCCTTCGCTCCGGTTACGACCGGTTCGAGCGCCGGATTGTTCGCGCCGGCGACGAGGACGTCGTTTTCTTTGAGCGCCGCGAACAATTCCCACGCGTCGTCTCCGTACACGTTAATGTATCCCGAAATGAAGTCGAGCGCGCTGCCCGAGAGGAGGGGATCCGGAATGTTCACGAGCCCGCGCCACTCGGGTTTTGTGAAGTCGCTCCAGTCGACCGGCACCGCGGGAGCGGTCTCGGTGTTGTACGTCACGCCGAGCGCCGACGCGCTGTACCCGAAAAAGTGGTACTCGGAATCGACCCACCCCGGGACCATTTTGTCTACGTTCGCCGCTCCTGGGTACGCGAGTGTCAAACCCGAAGACTTGAACTCGAACGCGGACGGCCACGACGCGAGCACGACGATGTCGGCGATCGGGTTGTCTTTCTCGGCCTCGAGTCGGCCGAGGATCGCTCCGGTGGTCGATTGAAAGAGCTCGACCTCGATTCCGGTTTCGGCGACGAACGCGTCGCGGATCGCGTTCGCGAGTCCTCCCGGTCCTGCGGAGTACACCGTGATGCTGCCGGGCTGCTCCACGGCCGCCGTCTCGGCTTTGCCGGCCGCGAATGCGGTGACCGAAACCGCGAACAAAACGAGCGCTGCGAGCACGACGCCGCGTGCTTCACGCCTTGACTGTGACTTTCGTTTTTCCATTCTCTGCTCCTAAGAAAGTAATATGGTTCACATCGTCGGGGATCAGGAACAAACGAACCCGCTCGCCGACTTCCTTGTGTGAGTGTGAGTACGCGATCCACACGGTCTTGCCGGCGGCTCCATTGCCGTTCGCGTCGAGTTCAAAGACGATCTCGTACCGATCGCCGAGGTAGCCTGTCTGCACGACGACGCCGTCGACCGGGTCGTGGGGACCGTCCGGGCAATCCCATCGGAGCTGCTCGGGCCTCACCATCCGCGTGTGATCGGCAAACCAGTTCGACCGGCCGAGAAACCGCGCGACGAACTCGTGTGTGGGGTGCGCGTAAACCTCTTCGGGGCGTCCCGTCTGCAGCACGCGTCCGTGGTCCATCACGATGAGCTGATCGGCCATCGACATCGCCTCGGTTTGATCGTGCGTGACGTACAGCGCGGTCAGACCGAGGCGCGTGACGAGCGCTTTCAGTTCGTACCTCATCTGTTCGCGCAACAGCGCATCGAGAGCCGACAGCGGTTCGTCGAGCAGGACGATCCGCGGCTCGGTCACGATCGCGCGCGCGAACGCGACGCGTTGTTGTTCTCCGCCCGACAGTTCGTGCGGGAATCGGCGTTCCTTTCCCTCGAGGCGAACCATCTCGATCGCGCGTTTCACGCGATCGTTGACGCCGGACCGGATCCGCCTCGCCCGAAGCCCGAACGCAACGTTCTCGAACACGCTCATGTGAGGCCAGAGAGCGAAGTCCTGAAAGACCATCCCGACTCCGCGCCTCTCGGCGGGCAGCTCGAGCCGCGACTCCGCGGAGAAGACGACGCGGCCGTCGAGTTCGATCGTTCCCGAGTCCGACGTCTCGAGCCCGGCGACCATGCGCAGAAGCGTCGTCTTGCCGCTTCCCGAAGGCCCGAGGATCGCGGTGAATGATTTCTCTTCGACGAATACATCGGTTTGCTCGAGCGCGCGGACGGTGCCGTACGTCTTCGAGACCCCTTGAACGCGGATCATGACTCTGAAGATCAGGGATCTGTGTTAGGTTTCCGTTAGGGAAGCGTTAGCGGCGGGTTAGGACTGAACGGCTACCCACCCTTGACGTCTGGGGCTAAATAAGTTATGTTATTCGGACTGGAGCAGCAATGAATCTGCAGTCCGATATCCGTCCAATCTCGTACGTCAAGTCGAATGCCGCTGAGATGCTTCGTCAAGTAAATGAATCTCGCAACCCGATCGTGATAACGCAGAATGGTGAAGCAAAGGCGGTACTTATGGATACCGCCTCGTTTCAGGAGATGAAAGACGCTCTTGGGTTCATGAAGCTGGTTTCTCAAAGCGAGCACGACTTCCAACACGACAAGACGATGTCTCATGAGGATGCGATCGCGGCGGTCCGCAATCGGATCAAAGACCGAAGGTAGAAAATCGGGCCATCGATGACTCGAATCATCTGGTCGACCATCGCCGCACACGATCTCGACGACATCGTTTCCTGGATCCTCGATAATCATTCGGCCCGGCACGCTGAGTCGTTCCTGGAATTGATCGATGTCTCGGTCCGACGGCTGACGCACCAACCCGAGTCGGGGCGCGTGATTCCGGAGCTAGAACGTCAAAACATCACGAAGTATCGCGAAGTGGTCATTCCACCGTGGCGCCTGTTCTACACGAAAGAGCCCGACCGAGTCTTGATTCATGCCGTAATCGACGGAAGACGAAATATCGAGGATATCCTGCTGCGGCGCAGTATAAGATAAGATCTACGAGTATCGTCTCGCTGTGCGAACGCGGCTTGCGCTTCGTCGGTCGTCCGGCCACAATGGGAACCGCCGGTCCCCGTGCCGTGCGACGCCGAAAAGGAGGCTCTCAGGATGAACACACCGCACCGAGTGATCTGGATCACGAGCGACCACATGCGGTACGACCACATCGCCGCGAACGGGAACCCGGTGATGGTCACTCCGGCCCTCGACTCTCTCTGCGAGTCGGGTATCAACTTCCACGGGTGTTTCACGCAGAATCCGGTCTGCATGCCGAGTCGGTGCAGTTTCATGACCGGATTGTACCCGCAGCAGACCGGCGTGACGCAGAACGGCCAGGCGCTTCCCAAGGATTTTCGGCCGACGGTCGGACACGCTTTTTCGGCGGCTGGGTACAGGACCGCGCAGATCGGGAAGCTGCATTTTCAACCGCACGAGGACCTGGACTTCGACGTCACCCCGCGGAACACGTACGGCTTCGACGTCTTCTGGCCGAGCGAGGAGCGCGGAAACTACTCCGACGCGTACTACCACTGGCTGGAGGGCAAGTACCCCGAGTACGCCGCCGCGTTTCGTGTCCCGCGCTCGAGCGACCCGCGCCGCCACGACGCCGAGAAGGCCCCGCGCGCGGTCGATGCTCCGTGGCAGGCGTCGCACGCGGGTTGGATCGTCGACGCCGCGTGCCGGTATCTGAGCACGCGCCGGCAGAGCCGCGAGTTCCTCCACCTCGGCTTCTACAACCCGCACCCGCCGCTGACTCCGGTACGCGAGGCGCTCGACGCGTACAGCGACCGTACCGTGCCCGCGCCGTCGCGCCGCGAGGCCGAGTGGGACGATAAACCCGAGCCGCTCGCTTCAATGCTCCGCGCGCGCGCCGACTGGAGCGACGGCGACTTCCGAGCGTACCGGACAGGCCTGGCCGCGATGGTGACCGAGATGGACTTCGCGATCGGCGCGCTGCTCG
>PXBQ01000151.1 GCA_003566875.1 Spirochaetaceae bacterium
GTGGGTTTTATCCTCGACGGACTCGAGTCCGAACAGTACGACCGTGTATACGGAGACCTCGTCCTTGTGCGGCGAATCCTGAGTTACTTCCGGCCGCACGCCGGGCGAATCGCGCTCATAGTCGGCACGCTCGTTCTGAGTTCGGCAGCAGGGTCGGCCGGACCGATCGTCATCTCACGAGCGATCAATATCGTTACCGAACGCCCGACCGTTCCGGTATTCGCTCTCCTCGGCGTCGCGGTCGTTCTGCTCGGTGTGTTCGGATGGACGATGAACTACCTTCTCCAGCGCACGAGCGCGTGGGTCACGGGGCACGTAGTGCTCAAACTGAGGGAGGACGCCTTCGCCGCGACGATAGGTCATGACATGTCGTTTTTTGATGAGTTCCCGTCCGGCAAGATCGTGAGCCGCATCACATCGGACACGCAGGACTTCTCGACGACCGTGACTCTCGTGACCGACCTCGCGACACAGTTTCTGCTCGTAGCGATCCTTGCGGGTTTCCTTTTCACGATAGAGTGGCGACTCACGGCTTTCCTTCTTGCGATGGCGCCGATCGCGGTCGCGATCGCGTTGAGTTTCAGGCGTATCGCGCGCCGCGTCACGCAGCGCGCGCGCCGAATCGTCGCGGTGATCAACGCGCAGATCCACGAATCGATTAGCGGAATAATCGTCGCGAAAGGGTATCGCCGGGAGCGTTCGATCTACGATACATTCGACACAAACAACAGAAAAGCGTATCGCGTCGGACTCCAACGCGGGCTCGTTTTGAACGCGATCTTCCCGGTAATGAGCATCACCTCCGGTGTCGGGATCGGCGCGCTTGTGTACGCGGGTGGGCTCACGATTCGTGGCGGTTCGATGACACCGGGCGACTTTTATCTGTTCATGCAGGCGGTCGGCTTTTTCTGGTGGCCGCTTCTGAACGTCGCTTCGTTCTGGAGCCAGTTTCAGGACGGGCTCTCGGCGGCCGAACGCGTCTTCGCACTGATCGACGCGGAGCCGCGGGTCGTTCAGACGGCCGCGGAGAAAGTCACATCGGTCGCGGGCCGCATCACTTTCGACGAGGTCGACTTCGCGTACAAAAGCGACGAGCCGGTTCTACGCGACTTCTCACTCGAGATCGCAGAAGGCGAACGCATCGCGATCGTCGGGCATACGGGCGCCGGGAAGAGCAGCCTCGCGCGGCTGATAACGCGCTTCTACGACTTCCAGGGCGGCCGGATCTCGATCGACGGACGCGATATCCGCACTCTCGACCTCACCGAGTACCGCAAACACGTCGGCCTCGTGCCGCAAGACCCGTTCCTGTTCTCCGGCACCGTCCGGGACAACATCCGGTACGGACTGCCCGGCGCAACCGACGACGACGTCCGCGCCGCGGCCGCCCATATCTCAAACGGCGAGTGGCTCGAGGACCTGCCGATGGGACTCGAGACTCACACCGGCACGCGCGGATCGAGCCTCTCGATGGGTCAGCGACAGCTGGTCGCGCTCGCGCGTATCCTGCTCAAGAACCCCGCTGTCTTCATCCTCGACGAGGCGACCGCGAGCGTCGATCCGTTTACCGAGGCACAGATTCAGGAAGGGCTCAACGCCGCGATGGCCGACCGGACGTCGATCGTGATCGCTCATCGGCTCTGGACCGTGCGCCATGCCGACCGTATCATCGTGCTCGAGTCGGGCCGCATCATCGAACAGGGACGGCACGATGACCTGATGGCGGCCGGCGGAAAGTACGCCGAACTCTACGACACGTACTTTCGGCATCAATCGCTCGAGTACATCGAGCAAATGGGCAGCGTATAGGAATCACCACACCGTTCGAGCGGCACCACCGTCGACGACAAAAGACTCACCTGTCACGTACGCGGCCGCGTCCGACAGCAAAAACGCTCCGGCTTTCCCGAACTCCTCGATACTCCCGTACCGCCCGAGTGGAATGCCCGCCCCCGCCTCACGCCGTACTTCGTCGACGGTCTTGCCGGCCGCGGCGGCCGCGCGTTCGTCGAGCGACTTGACGCGGTCGGTGTCGATCCTGCCCGGCACGAGAGTATTCGCGCGGATTCCGTCCGGAGCGAGCTCACGCGAGAGCGTCTTTACGAGGCTCGTCACACCCGACCGCATCACGTTCGACATTAGCAGGATCGGGACCGGTTCCTTGACCGTACCCGAGGTAATCGCGACGATCGAACCGCCCTTATTTGCACGCATATGAGGAATCGCCGCCCGGATCATCCGGACCGCGCTCATGAGCGTGAGATCAAACGCAGCGGCCCACGCATCGTCGTCGAAAGACTCAAACCCACCGGCGGGTGGGCCACCCGCGTTCACGACGATGCCGTCGAGGCCGGCGAACCTCGCGACGCCCGCGTCGATCCAGTCCCGGATCGACGCGGCACTCGATGCGTCGAGCGAGTGCCCGAAAGCCTCACCACGCGATTCGGTCTCGATTCCCCGCACCGCGCGTTCGAGCGCGTCTTGATCCCGGGAGCCTAACACCACGCGCGCGCCTTCTCGCGCCGCCTCGCGCGCGATACCGTACCCCAAGCCGCGGGACGATGCCGCGACGAAAATGACTTTTCCGTTCAAACCGAGTTCCATCGAGCGACCTCCGACCGCATCGTACCACGGTCGGCCCCCTTTACACACCCGGGTCCGATTCGTACAGTACGAGAAACGCACGTGAATCCACGAGGAGAAAGCCATGAAGTTTACCGTCGGTCTTGATTACGGAACAAACTCGGTCCGTGCCGTCGTCGTCAACGTCGGGAACGGTGACCACATTGCGTCCGCGACGTGGCCGTACGCGCACGGCGAAAACGGCGTCATAATCGATCCCAAAGATCCGAATCTTGCGCGACAGCACCCGCAAGACTACATCGACGGCGCCGAACGCGCCGTTTCCGCGGCCATAGAATCCGCACGCGCAAACCCTGAGTTTTCGGTATCGGACGTAATCGGCGTCGGCGTCGATACAACGGGAAGCACGCCGATGCCCGTTACCAAGACCGGCGATCCGCTAACCTCGATTGAGGAGTTCGGCTCCAATCCGGCCGCGGCCGCGTGGCTCTGGAAGGATCACACCGGCGTCGCCGAAGCCGAAGAGATCACGAAGACCGCGGAAAAAATGCGCCCACAGTACCTCGCGAAGTGCGGCGGCGTGTACTCCTCGGAGTGGTTCTGGGCAAAAATTTTTCACTGTCTGCACACCGCGCCTCGCGTGTTTGAGGCGGCGTACACGTGGGTAGAGATCGCCGACTGGATTCCGGCAGTCTTGACCGGCACGACCGACCCGACGCGGCTGAAACGTGGAATCTGCGCGGCGGGCCACAAGGCGATGTTCAACCCCGGCTGGAACGGCTACCCGGACGTCGAGTTTCTCTCGACGCTCGACCCCGCGCTCGGTGAGCTCAGGAAAACGCTTCCCGACGTCGCGTACGCGGTCAATACCGCGGCGGGTCTCTTGACCGAAGACTGGGCTCAAAAGACCGGCCTTCCGGCGGGGATCCCGGTCGCGGTCGGCGCTTTCGACGCGCACACCGGCGGAATCGGAAGCGGGATCAAACCGAACGTCCTCGTCAAGAACATCGGAACGTCGACGTGCGACATGATGGTCGTTCCGCTCGATCAGGAGCTCGCGGACATTCCGGGTCTCTGCGGTATCGTGCCCGAGTCGATTCTGCCGGGGCATTACGGGCTTGAAGCCGGCCAGAGCGCGGTCGGAGACATCTTCAACTGGTACGTTTCGTACATCA
>PXBQ01000155.1 GCA_003566875.1 Spirochaetaceae bacterium
ATGCGCGAGATCTCGAGTACTTCGCCGGTCTCCCCGACCGGGAGCTCGTCGAGGCCGTCCGACGGTTCGTCGATTCGCCCCGGCTTCACCGGAATCACCTCGACGTTCGCCGCGACCACCGGCGCAAGCACGTGTTCGGTACCTTCGCACCAAAAGCGAATCCGGTGAGATGAAGCCTCGACGATGCGAATCACCATACCGGGGTGTAAGCCCTCCGCAATGATCTGTGCGTACGCTTCAGCCGGTTCGTCTTCGAGGTGGACGATCTGCGCGTGATCCGCTGCGGCGATGTCGGACAAGGTTTGCCCGCGGTGCTCACCCACGAACCCATCCGGCGACGGTATCGGATCGCCGTCGGGGTCGTGCGTCGGGAAGCTCAGCGTCTGATCGAGGGCCGCAAGAGTGTCCTCGGTGAGCCGGTGCTCGGCCCGATCCGCTCGCACGTGCCACTCGTCCGCCGAGTATCCGGTTCGTTCGGCAAGGTACTTCTCCCAGAGCCTGTGCGCTCGGAGAACAAACATCCCGGAGTCGTACCCTGTTCGCGTCGTCTCGACGCGAGGCGGCGTGAGTTTCACCAACTCCATCTGAGCCATCTCGGCGAGCAGTTCGGCGGTCTTTGTTTCACTGAGTCTCAAGGCAGACCTGATGCTATCCTTCGTTGCCGACCTGCCTTCGATCTCGCACGTGATGATGTGTTTCAGAGCATCATCGGTCAAGACTTGGCGAGACGAGCGGCGTGGCCGCTCGGACCCCATTAACGGCGTTCCGGTCCGAGAGAGAAGGATTACGAGCAGCGCTCCAATACCGGCGGCGCCGAGACCGAGCAGAATAGCGTTCATTTTTATGACCTTTAGACGTCAAAAATTTGATTTATCAAAAATTATGTTTTAAAAAATGCCCCATGTCAAGTTGCTAAAGACAAAAAGTTTTATTCTTGCAGTAATCGTGCGGCGCACCGCGAGACACAACGCGCGAATCTCGACTACACTTGCGTCAGGAGGCGCCACGATGCTTGACGACTTCACCGGTAGCCGTGTCGCGACGCAGGAGGAGATCGCGCGTGCTGTGGCCGTCGCTTCAGGGCGCGCCCCGGCCGACCGTCTTCTCACGAACGCGAACATCGTGAACGTGATCACGAACGAGATCCTGCCGGGCTCGATCGCGATCTCCGGCAGGCTCATCGCCGGTGTCGGCGGGATGTACGACGATGCCGACGCCGTCGAATCGGTCGATCTCGGCGGCGCGCACGTCTGCCCCGGTTTGATCGACGGGCATGTGCATATCGAGTCGTCGCTCGTGACGCCGGCCGCCTACGCGGAGGCCGTCGTCCCGCGTGGCGTCACCGGAGTTATCTGGGACCCGCACGAGATCGCGAACGTCGCGGGTGTAGCAGGCGTCGAGTGGTGCATTCAATCGAGCGAGAGGCTCCCGCTCACCGTCTGGATCGACGCGCCGAGCTGCGTGCCGTCGAGTCTGGTCGAGACGAGCGGCGCATTCATCGATGCGCGCGCGATATCGGATCTTCTCGCGCACCATGCGGTCGTCGGGGTCGGCGAGCTCATGAGCTACCCGGCGGTGGTCGGCGGCGACGCCGATGCTTTGGCGCGCGCGTATCTCGGACAACAGCACCGAACGACCGTGAACGGACACGCCCCGGGTCTGACAGGACGCGACATGAACGCGTACGTCGCCGCGGGTGTCGGTTCGGACCACGAGTGTACCGAGCTCGATGAAGCGCGCGAAAAGCTCCGAGCCGGAATGTTTCTGATGATGCGCGAAGGATCGGCGACGCGGAACCTCCGGACGCTGCTCCCGCTCCTGACGGGAGAACACAGAGACCGGATCGGATTCGTGACCGACGACCGGCTTCCGGAGGACCTGATCCGCGACGGCGGCGTCGATCACCTCGTGCGGATCGCGATCGCGTCAGGAGTCGCTCCGGCGACCGCGATTCGCGCCGCGTCGTGGAACACGGCGCGGTACTACGCGTTGAGCCGTCGCGGCGCGATCGCGCCGGGCTGCTTCGCGGACCTGATCGTGCTCGACGATATCACGACGTTCACGGCGAGCACCGTGTACCACGGCGGTGAGCTCGTCGCCGAACGCGGCAAACTCGGTCGAAAGCCGGACGCGCCCGAGATCGAACCGCGCGTACTCGCCGCCGTGCGCGACAGCGTCCGGATCGGTCTCGATGCGCACGACCGGTTCGCGCTCCCCGTGGACGCCGGTCCGGCCGCCGATCGGGATGTCTCGGTCCGCTGTATACGGCCGGTACCCGACCAGATCCTCACGACCGAGCTCCGCCTCACGGTTCGCGCACGCGACGGCCGCGTCGCCGCGGATCCGGACCGTGACATCGCGAAGCTCGTCTGTCTGGAACGGCACGGTTCAAACGGGAACGTCGGCGTGGGGCTCGTGACCGGCTTTGGTCTTCGTCGCGGCGCGATCGCGGGGACGGTCGCGCACGACCATCACAACATCATGGGCGCGGGTATCGTGGACGCGGACCTCGAGATGGCGATCGGCCGGCTCGCGGAGATCGGTGGCGGATTCGTCGTCGTCGATCACGGAGCGGTGGTCGCGGAGCTCGCGCTCCCGATCGCAGGGCTCCTGAGCCAGGAGAACATCGTGACGGTTGCGAGTAAAATGGCCGCGGTCGACGCCGCCGCGCGCGACCTTGGTGTGACGATGAGCGCGCCGTTCATGACGCTGAGCTTCCTCGGGCTTCCGGTCATCCCGGAGCTTCGCCTTACCGATTACGGTCTGATCGACGTCCGCGCGGGGAGCGTGGTGCCGGTCGTCGTCGAGTAGGCGTTGGTAAATGAGATGGGAAGGGGGTAGGAGCGAAAATAGTCGCGGCCCAGACGCTTGATCAAAATGAAGTACGGCGAGTTGCTCCCGCTGTTCGGGTCGTTCACGTCGCGTCGCAGGAAGAGTTATTGCGTGAAGTCGCAGACGCCGAAATCGTGTACGGGATGGGTGCCGACGCATTGGCGGCGGCACTCCGGGCAAGCGAATCCTTGCGGTGGGTGCAAACGCTTGACTTTTCGTTTAACCTGATCATAGTGTTAGGCACTATTCGAGCCGTCGGCCACACGACGTTTCCTTGAGTAGAAGTAGCGACAGACACGGAAGAAGAATGCACTTATACGAGCAGATACGCGATGAGATCCGCGAACGAATCCTGTCCGGGTTTTACCGAGAAGGGGTCAGACTGCCGGGGATCCGCGTGTTGGCCGGAGAATTCAGCACCACAGTCGTCACGATAAACCGTGTTATCGGCGATCTTGAGTCGATGGGTCTGATCCGGCGCGTCGCCAAGTCGGGATGCTACGTCACGGCCGCCGATTCATGGGGTGGGGAGAACCGCACGGGGCGAGAAACGGGCCTCGCGGGTGTCATCGCGTTCGATACCCAGACTTCGAGCTTCTGGGCCAACGCGACCGAGGCGATCGAAGATGCTTTGCGGGTAAACGGCCTGCACATGGTTGTCGGCCACAGTGATCACGAGGTGGAGCGAGCGATCGAGTATGTTCACGAACTGGATCGAAAAGGTATCGATGGATTCGTTTTTGTACCGCTCGATGCGGACTCACCGGAGGAGTTTCAACGTTCCAATTCGCGTGTGATCACCGAGCTCCGGGCCACGAAAAAGCCTTTCGTTTTGTTCGACAGGTCGGTTCCGGGCGAAGATGCCTCGAGCGTAACCAACGACCACTATGCCGAGGCGATTCCGCTGGTGGAGTACCTCGTTGA
>PXBQ01000454.1 GCA_003566875.1 Spirochaetaceae bacterium
CTCCGGCGACGACGTTGTACGACGCGCACAACTACTTTCATTTGTACTACTCCGAGCCCGTGAGCATAGGAACTGAGACCGCCGGTCTCGCGTGGGACTCACCAGACGCAGAAAACCTTCGCAGTGAGCTTGCCCTCACCGCCGGAGGCCACGGGGGCGACATTCGGAGTGTCGGAGGCGCCGGAAGTGACGTTCTGGTCGAAGGGTATTTCCGGTACAATGATCCTCTCGGTATCGGTCCGATCGAACGTGGAGCACGGACGGGCGCGGCGTCCGCGAACTCGCTGTACCGGGCAGACTCCTCGCCGGTGCCGATCCCGTTCGCGAGCAATGCCCATGAGCTCAGGATATTCCTTTCAGGATACAACGAAGGTGCGGACCCCGCGGACACGCTCTTCCCGGGTTGGCATACAAGTGTACCTGACCCCGGTGACGCAACTGCCGTCTCGGTCATCGCGAACGCGAACATAACCGACGCTACCGGAAATACCTTCGATCACTTTGTCCAACTACCACTATCGGCTTTCGTGCCCGACCCAGCCGGCGTCGCTCCAGCAGTGGCGCTAACCGGCGACTGGATCAACGCGTGGGACGTAGAGCCGCCCAAGTTTGCGCTTCACTCGGAACTCGAGTACTCGATAGTGCTGCAGACCGACATCGCGACGGGACTCATAAACCGGCTCGATTTCCTGGTCCACGACGACGCAGGTCTCGAGGACAACTGGCCCGATCCTGCATTCGATGAATGGCTCGACGTGCTTCCGTTCGTTCTCCGGCACGATCCGCTGTACGCCTACTCACCGCATCCCGCCTCAGCGAACAACCGGATCCGCGGTGTTCGTGGGTCAACGCTGGATTATCCCGGTGACGGGCTTGACGAGTTTCTTGCGTTCTCGGTGGAGGAAGACGGCGTCGAGCCGCTGCGGACCGACAGGAATACCGGTTTGTCGACGAACGTCGAGAATCCGTTGTACGGCCTGATCACCGAGCCCGACGATAGTTACTTCCGGCTCAATATCGCGTCGGCGGGGCATCCGTGGGGGCTCGTGACCGATCTCTGGGTGAGTTACGATCACACTCTCGCGTACATAACCGACCTTGCGGGCAACCTGTTGCCGAGTACCGAGAAGATGTTGGCGATCAAACAAACGCCGCCACGGATGAACCTTGCGCTTGCGGCGGTCGGTGACACCAAGGTGTACGTCAAGTTTTCCGAACCGGTGTTCGGCAATGAAGGGGCGACGCTGCCGGTCGATGAGAGCGTTATCCAACTGCAGCCGGCCACAGGCGCGCCGATCGAGTTTGTTTCGGTCACGACGGTTGAAAACGGTACACCCGAGGCCGGCGACCGGGAGTTCTTCTTCCACTTCGGCGCGGGTCAGACGGTGACCGATTCGATGGCGCTTGAGGCGTTCCTGGTTCCGCAGTTTGAATCGATTTTCGACCGTGTCGGAAACGCCGTAACGCCGACCGATGTGCACCGCGTGACCGATATCGGTATCGGTGTCGTCGAGCCGGTCTGGGCGAGCGACGGGATTCGCGACGACGCGCTCGGTGGCGTCGCCGAGTCGCTTCGGGTTTTTGACGGTACCGGGTATCTCGACAACCGTGAGATCACGCTGCAGGCACGGATCGGTCCGACGCTCGCGGCATCGTGGCCGTTGACACTTCACTTCGACGTAGACCCGGATTCGTCCGTGTTCGTGAACGAGTTTGGCTACTGGGTTCCGTCGATCGTGTCGGGATTGAGCTTCTTCAAGGACGATGACGGGCTCGATGAGTCCGAGGTCTATAATCCGGCCGCGCGCACGGTCTCTCCGGCGTCGATCCAGGGCCAACTGCGAACGTACGTGATTCCCGGTGCCGAGCTGTCATCCGCGGCGGAGGGGGCATCGCTTCAGTTCCATTTCCGGCTTGGGAACATCTTCACCGCTCGTCTGTTGGACGCCGATGACCCGACCACTATCGTGCCGTGGAGCCTCCTGCTTGGCGGGGTGATCGAGCAGCGGGGCGGTGTCACGATTTTCAACAACGTGATCAATCCGCTCGAGAACGAACGCACGGTGATCACGCTTAAACTGCCTGACCCGGGATTGGTGACGGTTCAGGTGATGACACTCGACGGTAGTCTCGTGCGGATGGTGCAGCGGGGCAGGCTCGGCGCCGGTGAGCATACGTTTACGTGGGACGGACGGAACATGGGAAATCGCGAAGTCGCGCGCGGGATGTACTTTATCCGAGTGGTCGGCCCCGGGATCGACGAGTACCGCAAAGTCCTCGTCGTGAAGTAGTCTCTCGTGCGGTGTGTTGTATCTGCGCCGGCGAAGTTAACGCGGTGACCACTCGAGAGAAGGCGAGCTTATCAAAAGGCTGCCGGCGTCGAGATCCTGCAGTTCCGAACCTGCGTTTGTCGGCGTGATCACGATCTCGATCGGGGCCTCGGTGGTGTCGACAGGCCGGGTGAACGAAATTCCGGTGAAGACGGAAACGTACTCGACCCAATCGTCGGTCACCTCATGGACTACCCACGACGAAGCTCCGATCGGGAACGACGTCTCTCCGACGCGCGTCGTGATCGTCGCCGAGAGATTTCGGGCGCCGATTCTGTTCGTGGTGCCGGCGGTCGGATCGGTGCGCGCCCAGACGCGTAACGTGTACGTCCCACCGCGGGGAAGCTCGGGCCGGTCCTGTTCCGTATACGGAACGGCAAGACGCAATCCAAGAGGAAGATCGGGTCTGATGACGCGGAAATCATCGATCGCCATCGTCTGCACGGGCGGATTATCGCTGCGCGTACCGATACTGAACACACCGTCTTCGGTACGGGCCGCGACAATCGTTCCCGGCACGCTCAGATCTTGCTGATCGAAGGCGTCCGGGAAGAGCGCCCACGTGCCGGCGAGTGGGGTGTCGAACTGCCATCTGACCGGCGCAACCTCGTCGCCGTTGGCCATTTCGCCGTCGTAATACTCCAGGCGAATCGCCGCGGTCACGCTGTTCATCATCGTTCTGAAAAGATAAACCGGTCGCGTGTCGGCCGCGTCCGCGAGTGCGGCATCAAGCAGATCGGCAATCCGGAACTCGACTCGGTTCTCCCGCGCGTCAAAATCGATATCCATGAATCCCGCCGGATCGTGGGTAATGATTCCCGCCGGTCCAACCGGGTACCACGGCGCCGTCCCCGCGTCGAACGTCCCGTTCGGCATCAGGTTCAAGATCTCGAGCCGGTACACGGGGCCGAGAGTCGCAGGCGGTGCGGCACCGATCGCGCCGGGATCCGCAACTTCATCGAATAACATGTACGGCGCGTCCCAGTCCGCGGTCCAGGTTGGTGGTGTTGTGATCGAGAGGGGCGTCGCCTCTATCAGATTCAGCCCGGCGTAGTCCGACCAATCGACCGGGACAAAAAGATCGCACGTCGCGATCAAAGGAATCGAGATAACCGTGAGCAGTAGCGCAGGAACCCGTGCGAAGCGTTTCATCCTGTTACCATTATATCGTACTTTTTCGGAGTTTTCACAAGCATCGAGACACGGTTCACGTCACCCGTCTCGACGATGACTGCACGTGTAATGAGTGGGAATACGGACTCTGCCCACTTGATTAAGCTCCCACTAATGGCTAATCTGTTGTCATGGGTGCGATGAAAACGATTAAGACGGTTCGACCGGACAAAAAGGGGCGTATCACGTTGGGCTCGCTTCTGCGCGGCGCAAGCAGCGTGCGGGTAAGCGTTGACGAACAATCACGGA
>PXBQ01000205.1 GCA_003566875.1 Spirochaetaceae bacterium
AGATATCGGTGACGATCCGCGCGGCCGCCGCGAGATACGGTGAGTTTCGTCTCACGGCAGGGTTCTTGACGACGATGTCGGCGGACTCAAAGTCGCTTGCGTCGTGTCGTCCTAGAACGAAGCGGATGTCGAGGTCCGCGAGCGCCTCACACGACGGTGCGAGCACGGACTGGTCGCGCAGATCCGTCACGGTTACGATCCCGCCGCGGGACGCAAAAAACCGTGCGGCGGCGCTGCCACCTCCGTGCAGACCGAGGCCCATGACCGTCACGCGTTTCCCGCGGAACTCAGACAATCGTGAATTCCTTCATGTCGCGATCGTTCAGATCAACCGAGATCGATACATTGTCCCAGGCGTCGGCCCAGCCGGGTGGAACCGCTTTTTTCAGCCGCTGGAAGACTTCGAGCTCGGTCGAGAACTCGTTCGCACGCAACGATTCCTGGATCTCATCGATGTGCGCGTCCAGGAACCGACGCGCGCGATGAAGGAGCGGAAGCGCGGTCTTCCGGCCCGTGTCGGTTGGATCGATCACGGTGTGGCAGACGGCGCGGTACTTGCATGTGAACGGGTAGTACGGATACATGCGTTTGCCTTCGGGATAGAACAGCCGTGAGAAGAATTTCGTCAACTCGGAGTCGAGCCAGATACCCTGCACGAAGTATCCTCGTCCGGTCTCGCCGATCCACGTCTGGTCGATTGACTGCGCGATCTTGAAAGCCTGCGTGCGGCCATTCTCGGCTACGACGTGCTCCAGAGGAATTACGTCCGCCTCGAGCACGATGTCGGTCGTCGAGTACTTCGGCGTGATGTCGTTCGAGCCCTTTTCTTCGACGGTATGGAGAGTAGGGCGGTACGTCAAATCGATTCTGATCAGGTACAGATACGTGTCTTCGCCGATCCGGTACAATCTGAAGAAACACGGTCTGAGCACCTCTCCCGGATCAAAAAAATACGTCAGGCCGGTGAACACATTGGGAATAACCGTACCGAGACGTCGGACAAGATCCCGGATCAGCGACAGATACTCATTCTCGGGCTTTTTTTTTCGAACGTCGTGGTGAATCGGGATCGATGGGATCGAAACCGGCCGAGGTACCCTGAGGAAAAACTCCTCGTTTTGGTTGAAGTGCCGGGAGAACTCCCCCGGAGATCCGTTCAGCGATTGAAGTACGTTGTTTATCTCAGGATCGGTGAAATACAGCGGTATTTCACCAAGCACTTTTTCCATTTAATACCGCTTGCCCAAGTCCCCCGGCGCCTACCGGCGCGGGATGACGTCGTCCACCAGCCGATCGATCCTTTGAATGACCCAATCCCCCTTGTCTTGTACCATAAAAAGCCTATCGTGACGAGAGTACCCGACGATCGGAGAGGCTTGTACCTCGTCGATCTCGAGCTCTTCGTCGTAGTTGGGCATCCATTTTTCGTACCGCGCCGAGTACACCAGCTCCCCGTTGAGTGCGTCCTCTCTCGTGATCTCGAGCGCTGCGACACCAAACACCGATTGATCGGCCGGAAGCGCCGGGTATCCGGCGTCTCGCCACTCCTGTGGATCGACGAATCCGGTCGTCATCTCGACCGACATCCGCATACGTGTCATCACGAAGAGATTCATGACCATCCTGACTTCTTCTTTCCCCGCGTCGCCGATAACAGCGTCTTCCATTCTCATGTGGTCGAGGTCGTTCATGCTCGTGTAGAACACTTCGATCACCTCGTGCGGCTCGAGCCCCGCAGTCGAACGCGGTTGCAGCCGGTTGTGGATTATCGACCCGGGGATCGTGAGAAGCAGAGCGACAACCGCGGTAATTGTCGCGACCCGGACCCAGTTCCGTCTCCAGTAGTCCCGGCGCTTGAAAGACTTCATTACCGAGTCGATCGTTTTCCGGGACTTCTCCTCGAGCACAGCGCGTTCGCTCTCGGTGCGTGACTGCGTGAACCCGTGCTGTGCCCAGTTCTCGAGGTACGACCGCCAGTCGTCGAGCGCGATCCCGCCGGAGCCGAGGTGCTCGAAGAACAAACGGGAGACCTCGTCGGAGACCTCGAAGTTCTTGAGGTGCGGTTCGATCAAAACGTTGTCGTGAATCTTGGCGTGTATCTCTTCTTCGCTCTCGCCCGTGTACGGCAGATCACCGGTGACGATCTTGTACGCGATGACGCCGATCGCGAAGACGGCGTTTTCAAGACCCGATCGGTCGGGATGATTGTACGGCTCGGTATACTTGAGCTGATTCTCGAGCGATTGGTGCCCACGAATCACGTCGACCATCTCGCACGGGAGGAACAGAATTCCACCGTCTTCGAGAAACACGATCGATTCGAGATGGACGTGGCAGATCGGCCGCGCGTTCTTCTCGAGCGTTCGGTAGCCGTCGACGAGCCGTTTCAGGAACCGCAGCGCCTCGCGCGGATCTTTCTCGAACGCTTCGATCGCGGTGATTCCGGGTCGGTACGGACCGTAGAGATACACCTGGCCGTTGTACTCGGTGAAGCCCGTGCTCGGCCAGTCCGACACCGTCCCGCCGTGCACGACCGTCCCGACGACGTTCTTGCCGCCGGTGATCTTCAACAACGAGAAACTGTTGCTTCGCAAATGGGTCTGAATCCCAAGATACCGGACGTCGTCTCGAGATGCCGTGATAAGGCCACGACTCAGTTCGGTGCATTGCATCGATACACTCCGTTTTGCTGTCTTTGTATCACGTTAATATCGTAACGGACGAGGCCGTGCGTCAAATGTGCTATTCGTCACCATCCGCCGACCCGGTCAGGCGTCGGACACGCGCCGGGTCGAGCGTGACGACGAGGTTTTTCTCGTGAGTCGGAAGGACCGTCCCGAGTTTCGCGCCTTTCGCGCGACGCAGATGCTTGACAAACGTATAGTACAAGTCCGCGCGTCCCGATCGCCGGGCTTTGCTGTACACGAGCGCCAACGTTCCGGCGTCGAGCAGAACGTCGAGCGGAACCGACTTTCCGGGTTTTGACTTCACGAACACGTACCCCCCGGGATAGTCACGCGTATGCAGCCAGACGTCGTTTCCCCTGACGTGGCGTCGCAGCAGAGCGTCGTTCTCGATAGCGGTGCGTCCGACGAGAATCGTGTATCCGTTTGAGTCGTATTTGAGCCCCGGTGTTTCGGCCGCCTCGGCCTCGAGTTTCATCACGCGCGGCGGGAACCGCTCGCGCAGCTCGTCGATCGAGAGGCTGTCGATCGAGTCCAGCTCGGCCTGAGCCTGATCGCGTCGTGCGCGCAGATTCGCGACGTCTTGTTCGCGCGTCTTCGAGCGTTCGGCGGATTTTTTGTACAGCGAGTAGTACCGCTGGGCGTTCTCGCCGGGCGAGAGTTCCGGATCGATCGGGATTTCAACCGGCGTATTGTTGTGGTAGAAATCCTCGGCCGAGAGCCGACGCGCGTTCGGCGTGATCGCATGCGCGTTCGCCGCGATGATGTCTCCGATTTCGCGGAACCGCGTCGCGTCGTCGGCGGTGTCGCGCGCGGCTTCGACCGTGCTCAGACGCGCATCGAGGCGCGCGATTCGCGCGGTGAGCAGCGCGCGCACGCGTTTTTTTTCGGTGTGGAGCGCGCGTTCGTCGTGTTTCTCCCCGTACTCGGCATCGATTGCCGCGTTCAGCGACAGTCCGTCGGGGATCGGACGGACCTCGAACTGTTCGAGCCGCGCCGCGGTGCGTTTGGGTTTTTCATCGGGCGGAAACCTGCCGCCGGTGACCTCGTTGCGCTTTGGCCG
>PXBQ01000346.1 GCA_003566875.1 Spirochaetaceae bacterium
CCCGACGGCGCGCGGCGTCCGCGTTGTTGCGCAACAGCCACGCGGCCTTGCTCGCCGAGAAGTACGTGTCGAGCAGCAGTCCGGTCCTTTCGTGTACGTCGGGGGCGTGTCCGGCGGCGCGCAGCTCGTCGCAGAGAGGCGTACCGCGCTCGTCCTGCCACACCATCGCGCGGCCGACGGGCTCGCCGGTCTCGAGGTCCCACGCGAGGACGGTCTCTCGTTGGTTCGTGATCGCGAGCGCCTCGACACCGTCGTCGGACGTCGTCGCTTCCGACACGACTCGCGCGATCGCTTCCCGCGTGTTCGCGAGGATCTCCGCCGGGTCGTGTTCGACTAGACCCGGGCCGGGATAGTACTGTTTGTGTTCGATCGTGACCCGGTGCACGGGCTTCGCTTCGGCGTCGAACAAGAGCGCCTTCGTCGCCGATGTGCTCTGATCGACGGCCAGGATGAATCGTCGTCCCGTCATCGCGCTCCTCCGATCCGGACCTTCCGGGACAGGAGGGTCTCGACTGCCGTCGCGATTCCCGCAGCGTCGAGTCCAAAATGCTCGAAGAGTTCCCGCGAACTCCCCGCGGGTGCAAATTCGTCGGGGAAGCCGAGGATTTTCATCGGCGTCGGTCTGTTCTGCGCGAGCGCCTCGGCGACCGCCGCCCCGAGACCTCCGAACGCGCTGTGTTCCTCGACCGTCACGACCGCGCCGGTCCGTTCCGCTGCCGCGAGAAGCGTATCGAGATCGAGCGGCTTGATGCACGACATATCGAGCACCGTAGCGGAAATCCCGCGTTCGGCGAGAGTGCGCGCGGCTTCTACCGCGTGGAATACGGTCTCACCGGCGGCGACGATCGTGCAGTCGCCCCCTGAGCGGAGCGTCTGCGCTTTCCCGAACTCGAAACACTCGTCACCGTCGGCGTACACGTCGGGCACCGGAGATCGGCCGAGCCGCACGTACACGGGATGGTCGTACGTCGTGAGGAACTCGGTGAGTCGCCGCGTCTGGTGCCGGTCGGCGGGCAGGATCACCGAGATGTTCGGAACCGCACGATACGCGGCGACATCGTGCAGCGAATGGTGCGTGCTCCCGAGCGCTCCGTAACTCACGCCGCCGCTCACGCCGATGACCTTCACGTTCGAGTCGGCGTACGCGACGTCGTTCTTCACCTGCTCAAAACTCCGCGCGGAGTAAAAACACGCGGGGCCGCACACGAAGACGCGCTTCCCGCTGAGCGCGAGCCCGGCCGATATTCCGACCGCGTTCTGCTCGGCGATGCCGGTCTCGACGAACTGCTCCGGCAACGCGGCCTCAAAATCTCCGAGCGTGACCGAACCTTTCGCGTCCGACGTCACGGCGATGATCGACCGATCCTCTCGCGCGCGTTCAAGCAAAGCACCGGTAAACGCGTGCCGGCACGACTCTCCCGATACCGAACTCATCGCACACGCTCCTTTCCATTCACCGACAACGCCACGATCCGCTCGTCGAGTTCGGCGAGCGCGGTCCGTAACTCATCGTCGGTCGGCACTCGGTGGTGCCACGCGGCGTTGTCTTCCATGAACGACACGCCGCACCCCTTCCGCGTATGCGCGAGCACGAGCCGCGGGGCGCCCGTCGCCGCCGTATCCGACTCGAACTCACGAACGAGCGCGTCGACATCGTTTCCGTCTAACTCGCGCACGTTCCAGCCGAAGTCGGTCCAGCGGTCAACGAGAGAGGAAATCGTCATGACCGAGTCGACGTCGCCGCTGATCTGTAGTTTGTTGTAATCGATGATAGCGGTGAGGTTGCCGAGGCGGTAGTGCGACGCGGACATCGCAGCCTCCCAGACGCTCCCTTCGGCCTGCTCTCCGTCGCCCATGAGCACAAACACGTGATTTCCCAGTTGGTCCATCCTGCCCGCGAGCGCCATCCCGACGCCGATCGAGAGCCCGTGTCCGAGCGCTCCGGTCGGCGCCTCGACGCCGGGTACGCTCATCGTCGGGTGTCCGTACAGCTTGCTGCCGAACTCGCCGTACGTCGTGAGTTCCTGCGTCGGGAAAAAACCCATTCGCGCGAGCACGTTCAGGTACCCCTCGACGCTGTGGCCTTTACTCAGGACAAAACGGTCGCGCGTTGGATCTTTTGGCCGGGACGGGTCGATCCTCATGACCCTGAAGTACAGCGTGACAAGGATATCCAGCGACGACAACGATCCGCCGGTATGCCCGCCGCCGGCCCGATGGATCATCACCAGCAAATCTTTCCGTATTTCCGCAGCGATCGTGCGGAGTTCGTCGGGTGTTCGCACCTCTGACTCCCATTCGCAGAATTTTTCCGTTCGTTCGTGCGGTATTATCCCATGGGAACTATGGTGTGTCAAGAAAAACGAAAGTTTTCGCAAATGAAAGGCAGAAAATCGATGTGGGGACGGCTCGGCCTGCGCGTTACTCCGCTATCAGGACCTCGACCCCGAGGTCGGCGAGACGTCCGACCGTCTCTTTTTTGATCCCTGAATCGGTGATCAGGTACTTCGCGAAAGAGATCGAGCCGAGCGATGCAAACGCCGTGTTGCCGAACTTCGTCGAGTCCGCCACGACGTAAATCGTCCCGGCGGCCTCGACCATCGCGCGTTTAACCGGCAAGTCCGAGAAACCCGGGTACGTCAACTCGAAACTCGACGAGATGCCGCCGGTCGCGAGAAACAGCCGGTCGACAAACATGTTCTTGAGAAACGAAGCGGCCTTTTCGCCGGTCAGCGACAGAGTCGGGGGTTTGAACTCGCCTCCTGTCACCATGAGATCAAACGTATACTCGGCTCCGACGATCAACGCGATGTTCAGCGCGTTCGTGATGATCGTGAGGTCGTGATGGTCGTGCAGCCTGCGCGCGATCTCGGTCACGGTCGAGCCCGAGTCGAGGATGATCCGCTCGCCGTCCTTGATCTCTTGCACGGCGCGCGCGCCGATCCGCATCTTTTTGTCGAGGTTCTCCATGTGCTCGAGCGAGAGCGCGCGAACCTGCTGCGCGACCGACCTCAGAAAAGCACCGCCGTGCTCGCGCACGACGTGGCCTTGTCGTTCGAGCCTCTCGAGGTCCTGCCGGATCGTCGGTTCGCTTACGTTGAACGTCTCGCTGAGCGCCGCGACGCGCGCGCTGCCCTCTTCGCGCAGGAGCTCGAGAATCTTCCTGCGCCGCTCTTCGGCAAAGAGATCCTTTGATTTCGTTTCTTTTCGTTCAGCCATAGTTTTTCACCGGATTATGGAGCAAAAACCGCTCGGGCGCAAGGGCCCCAGAATCCATAAACCTTACAATCCGGCGTTGCTCAGTTCACGCGCCGCGGTGCGCTCGAGGTCGGCGATCTTCGCGACGCGCCGACGCAGATGCTCTTCATCACCGAACTCCGCCTCGACGTACGCCTTGATAATATCGCGCGCGAGCCACGGGCCGATGATTTTCGCTCCCATCGTGAGAACGTTCATGTCGTCGTGCTCGACGCCCTGGTGCGCGCAGTGGACGTCGTGCACGGTCGACGCGCGGATACCCGGGATCTTGTTCGCCGCGATCGACGCGCCGACTCCGGTACCGCACACCATGATGCCACGATCGGCGCCGCCCGAGCGGACCTGATCGCACACTTTCCGCGCGATATCCGGGAAGTCGACCGGATCGGCCGAGTGACAGCCGTGATCGGTCACTTCGCACCCGAGCTCGGCGAGGATCTCGAGTACGTCGGCCTTCATCGAAAAACCCGCGTGATCGTTACCCAGTGAAATGTGCATATCTTCCCCTCCTCGGCTCACTCTATGCCGTACTCATCGAGCTTCCGGTGCAATGTCTTTCGCCCTATTCCGAGCGTCTCGGCCGTCTTGCTCTTGTTTCCCTTCATGTGGATCAACGTCGCGCGGATGATGTCGCGTTCGGCCTCCGACAGCGTCGAGCCGAGAGAGACTTTCACGTAGTTGCTGTCGAGATCGCTCGATACCGACGGGGGAAGGTCGTCCGACGTGATCGCGTTTCCTTTGCACATGACAACTGCGCTTTCGATACAGTTACGAAGCTCGCGAACGTTTCCGGGCCACGAGTAGTTGTAAAGCGCGGCGCGCGCTTTTGGATCGATCCCCTCGACCGGCTTCGCGTTCTCCTTCGCAAACTCCTTGATGAACGCCGCGACGAGAAGCGGAATATCTTCCTTTCGCTCGCGCAGCGGCGGGATATGGATGTTTACGACGTTGAGCCGGTAGTACAGATCCTCGCGGAACGTTCCGTTTGCGATCTCCTGCTTGAGATCCTTGTTGGTCGCGGTGATAAGCCGTACATCGACCTCCATCGTCTGTTCGCCGCCGACCCGCTCGAACCTCTTGTCCTGGAGGACGCGCAGGATCTTGATCTGGACACTCGGGTTGATCTCGCCGATCTCGTCGAGGAAGATCGTCCCGGTGTGCGCGAGCTCGAATCGACCTCGTTTCCGCGCGACCGCACCGGTAAACGCGCCTTTTTCGTGGCCGAACAGTTCGCTCTCGAGCAGAGACTCGGTCAACGCCGCGCAGTGCACCTTGATGAACGGTTTCTCTTTTCGACCCGAGAGGTTGTGAATCGCGTCGGCGATGAGTTCCTTCCCGACACCGCTATCGCCCGTGATCAGGATCGACGCGCGCGTCGGAGCGACCTGTTTGACGAGGTCGAAGATTCGGTTCATCTCGGCGCTCTTGCCGATTATGTTCGCGAACTGGCGTCGCTGGTCGAGCTCTTCCTGTAACGCGCGGTGCTGAAGGACGAGTTCGCGCGTCGACAACGCGCGCTTGACGAGGATCGAGAGCCGGTCCAAATTCACCGGTTTGGTCAGGAAGTCGTACGCACCGTCCCGCATCGCCTGGACCGCGGTCTCGATCGTGCCGTGTCCGGTCAAGACGATCACCGAGACCGTCGGGTACGAGTCGACGACGTGCCGAAGCAGTTCCTCGCCCGAGAGCCGAGGCATTCGGAGATCGGTGATGACCAGATCGATCTCTTCGCGCTCGAGCAGCGCGATAGCCTCTTGCCCGTCCTCGGCGAGGAAGACATTGTATCCGTCGAGCTCCATCGCCTTTCCGAGTCCCTGTCGGATGTTCCTCTCGTCGTCGACGATCATCACGTTGAACTTCATCCCGCCTCCCAGGAAATCAAATGTTGCTCGCGCTGCGGTACCGGGAACGTGATCGTGAACGTCGTTCCCTTGCCGGGATGCGACAGTACGGAGATCTCGCCGTTATGCTCCTTCACTATCTTGTACACCAGTGTCAATCCGATTCCCGATCCGAACTCCTTGGTCGTGAAGTACGGCTCGAAGATCTTGTCGATCACGTCGTCCTCGATTCCGACTCCGGTATCGGCCACCCGGAGGCACACGTCGTCTCCGTTAAGGTACGTCGAGACGGTCAAATCGCCTCCGTCGGGCATCGCCGAGATCGCGTTTTTCACCATATTCATGAGCGCCTGTTTGATGTATTTTTCGTCGATCTGAAGCGTGGGCAGCTCTTCGTCAAGATTCTGCTTGATCTCGACGCCCGCCTGCTCGCACTCGTACCGTACAAACGTGAGAACATCCGCCACCACGCGGCTCAAGTCCTCGTCACGAGGCGACATGTCCATCGGTCGAACCGCGAACAGGAAATCCACGACGATCCGGTTGAGCCGTTCGACCTCTTCGTTCACTATCTCGACGAATTCACTGATCTTATCGGAATCGACCGTTCCGTTCGAATCCAACGCTTTTTGGATTAACTGCATATGGATGCCGATCGATCCGAGCGGGTTCTTTATCTCGTGAGCGACGCCCGCGGCGAGCGTCGTGAGCGACGCGAGATTCTCGGCACGGCGGAGGCGCGCTTCGCGCCCGCGTTTCTCGGTGATCTCCTCGACGTGGAGTATGTTTCCTTGAATGCGACCCGCGCGAACCAACGGGAAGACGCTGCACGAAAGAATTCTCGCGGACCCGTTCTCCTCGAGCGTGAACTCGCGGTCGAGTACCGAATGCTGCTGCGCGAGCGTCTCACGCACAAACTCGGCGATCTCATCGTCGTCGATCGCGTCCGCGAGCGGTCGCTCGTACACGTCGGTCGTGGTCAGCGGTACGAGGCGCTCGGCCGCCTTGTTATACAGCACAATCTTGTGGTCGGTGTCGGCAACAAGAACTCCGTCGTTCATCGAGTCGAGAACGACCTCGAGCCGTTCGTTCTCGGTCGCAAGATCGAAGAGAAGAGCACGAATTTGATCGGTATCGAGTTTCGAGAGCTTGTTAAGCGCGCGCTCGATGAACTTTCGCATCTCAGACGCGCTCCATTTCCACCGCAAGCGCGTGAAGAACCAACTCCGCGTTCATGTTGCGCGCAGCGATATGGTCGTAATGGCGGTGAATCGCCGAGGACCAGTGTTCGAGTCTTTCGAGTGGGAACGGAAACGTACCATCCGACTGCGACTCCGCGCGCCAGACGCGGCGAATCAAACCGATCAGCTCTTCGAGGAAGTACCGCGGCGCTGAGTCGTTTCCGCGCTTGAACGCGGCGGCGACTTCGGCGATCACCGAGTGGAGCGCGGTGCCGCCGGGATTCGCGACGCACTCGAGGTAGGTCTCGGCGAGCCGATCAAACGGCTCCTGTTGGAAGTACCTCCGTAACGACGGACTCTCGGGTTCATCGCGAAAAATCTTCCGAATCACGTCGGCGTTCTCGTCAGGAGTCCGTTCGTAGAACGCGTACGTCCTGAGCCGCGACAGAATCGTCGGGATGATAGCGCTACGTCGAGTGGTCATCATTATAAACCACACATCGCGCGGTGGTTCCTCAAGCGTCTTGAGGAAAGCGTTCCGCGCACTTTCGAGCATCGAGTCGCCGTTCTCGATGATCACGACCTTTGCGCCGTACGTCGACCGAGAGCGCGTCCAGAACGCGATTTTTCGCACCGCTTCTACGGCGATCGACTGGACGGCGCGCCCCGCGGCGAGCTCGTCGCACGCAGATCGAATTGCGCGGATCGTCTTTTCGACGGTCTTCGCGTCGGCCGGTTCGCGGTCCGGGTCTACCACCTCGAGTAACTCGTCGATAGTCGCGATCGCGGCGCCGATCTTCTGCGTGGCAGCGTCGTTCTCATCCCACAACAGAGCGTCGTACCGGCGCGTAAGCTTCCGGACCGCACGGATAAACAAATACGCGGTCGGTTTCGACGGCGTGCGCGTGTACGCGTCGCCGGCCACGCGAATTTCCTGCATGAAGTACCGTGGGCCGATCATCACGGTGTCGGGGTGGATCAATAGCCTCTGGAGCCTGCACGAACGACACGTGCAGTTCCACACGGCGTCGCCCGCGGTACACGTGAGTCCACGCGCGAGTTCAAGCGCGATCGTCAGCTTACCGCAGTACTCCGGACCGTGCAGGAGTATCGCGCGTGGCAATCTCCCGTCAGCCCGATCCGCCGAGAGTTGTGCAACCGGCGGTCCGTGACCGACGACATTTTCAAACATACGCCGCTCGCCCCCGGAACACCCTGTCGACGTACGGGAAAAGCGGCGTTAACAACCGTGCGAAGATACTGTCGCCGAGCAGCGCTTCCGGCTCGATAAACGGTTGAATCTGCAAGAGGAGAATCAAGACCGCGACGACTACAATCCCTTCGATGATACCGAGGAATAGCCCGAGCGCACGGTCGAGCCCGCTCAGATTGATCCGATGCACGATGCGATGTAGAGTGGTCTCGAAAAATTTGATCACAAGATATACAACGACAAAGATTCCTAAAAACGCGATCACCTGGCTCCACGCACCGGTACTCCACTGTTGGTCGATAGTGACCGCAAGCATCCCCGAGAACGCAATCGCGAGCGCGATCGCTCCGATCAACGCCGCGGCGGACAGGAACTCCTTCACAAAACCGCGTATCGTTGCACGTAGTACGACAAAAACCAGAATCACCCCAAAAACGATGTCGATTGGCGGTAGTTGCACTTTTCTTTTCTCCTCTAAACGATGGTTACTGTCGCACCGGAATTTCGGCGCCGATCAGCTCTGCGACCCTGCTCGCCGCGTCGGATGCGCCAAACCCGCGCGCAGCCGCGCTCATCTTCTCGCGTTCGTCGGCGCTTGAAAGCAGCCTGTCGATTGCCCGAAGGAGATCCGCCGCCGTGACCGTCTCCGGGTCCAGAACTAGCGCCGCGCCCGAACGCGCGTACACGTCCGCGTTCCTGATTTGATCGCCTCGTGATCCGCCCCCGGGGAGCGGGATGAGAATCGCGGGCGTGCCGGTTGCCGCAAACTCCCAGATGCTCCCGGCCCCCGCGCGTGACACGACGAGGTCGGCGGCGGCGAGGATATCGGGCAGCTCATCGCGGAAAAACGGGCGCGAAAAGCACCCGGGCACGGCTACGCCCTGCTCGTGCGCCCCGGTCTGGTGCACCAGAAAACACCGGTCAAGCAGCTGCGGTCGGATCATCGCGATCAAGTCATTGATCTGCACGGCGCCGAGGCTCCCGCCAAGGACGAACACAACGGGATACGCGGCCTCCAGGCCGATGAACTTCCGCCCTTTTTCGGCCACGCCGCGTGTTATCGCCGACCGAACGGGATTTCCGGTCACGACGATACGCGACGAGTACCGCGCGGCGAAAAAACGCGCCGTCTCCGGGTACGCGACGCAAACCCGATCCGCAAATCGAGCGATAATCCGCGTCGCGAGCCCCGGATCGTAGTCGGATTCGTGCGTGATGATGGGAATGCGCAGGATCCACGCAGCGATGACGGGCGGGACCGCGACAAAACCGCCCTTTGAGAAGAGGCACGCGGGTTTGAGCCGGGCCAGAACAAACAGGGAAACGACGATACCCGCGAGGACCCGAAAGATGTCGGTGAGGTTCCGGACCGAGAGATACCGACGGAGTTTCCCCGACGGGATTGCGACGTACTGAATCCCTCGGGCCGTCACGATCTCGCGTTCGATTCCCCGTCGCGAGCCGATCCACACGACCGTCGTCACATCCGCACTCAACTGCTCGATGACCGCGAGTCCGGGGAAGACATGCCCCGCCGTCCCCCCGCCCGTACAAACCAACACGGTTCGTCGATCGGTGATTGCAGGGGAATTCTTGCCACACGTTACCTGGTCCACTATGATGCATAGTATCATGCGCCTATTCTCAGTTTCAATCGCACCGGCATTGTTCGGGATGTTTTTGCTTGTTCCACTCGCGGCGATACCCGCGGAGTCGCGCACGCTTTTCCCCGCCGGTATTCGCATCGCGCTCGACGCGGGCGAACTCGTCGAACGATTCTTCACTTCCGGAGCTCCCGCGCTTGCCCCGGCGAACCCCGCGGGAGACCGAATTCGCGCGGCGATCGTCGACCATAACCCGCGGTTTGGATTCGAGGTTCTCGGGCGTATCGAGACCGCCGATACGACCGCTCTTGAGGTTTACAACGCGCTGCTCGCGGTTTCCACGCTCGAGGGCATCACGTACCACTCGGCGAGTCGTGAAACGATTCGTACGTTTTACCACGAGTCGTACGCCGTCGATGCCCGCCGCGCGCGCATCGACGATCCTGTCGCCGACGGATCCCCCGACTCTCGTGAAGTCGCCGTTTTCCAGCGCGACGCGACGTTCGGCCGCAACTACTACGCCTATGAATACACGTTCACGGGAGACACGATCACCCTCACGGCGACCAATACGTCGACGATGACGTACGGAATCCTTCCTTTGATTCGCGCGGGAAACTTCGCGACACACGTAATCGTTCTGATCGAAAGCGACGCGGTCGTGTTTTACGGCGTCGGCGCCGTGCGCACTCTTCCGGTCTTTGGGCTGGAAGACAGGGTCGCCGCGAGTTTCGCGAGCCGGATCCGAGCGGTTTTCGCGTGGTTTTCCGACTCGATCCCGACCGAACAGGCGCGCACACCGCGGTAGAAAACCACAGTTCCCATTTCACAGGAACCGTGTCACAAAGACCTGAACGCCACCGATCAGCGAGCCGAGGATTGCACCGAATACGTTGATCCACTTCAAGTGCCGCGCGATGACCATGAGCAGAAGCTGTTCGACGTTCTCTATATCGAGGCCGTCGATCTTCTGGACGACCATTGTATTCACGTCGAAACTATCGACGAGTTCGTTGAGTCTGCCGTCGACGAGATTGGTAATACGATCGGTCAAAAACGCATCGATTTTCGCCTTAGCCCCGGCAGAGATCGAAAACGTGTCGCCAAAAGCCCGGCTTCTGAGACGGTCGATCAGGCTGCGCGCCGCGTCGAGGAAAACGTCCGAGACCGAGTCGATGTTCTCCGGACGAGACAACCACGTCTCGATCATCTCCCCGACGTAACCCGCGGCGGCGTCGGCGTCGATTTCGGCGACCGACTTGAGCACGTCTTCGAGCGTACCGTCACGGTGTTTCTCGACGACCCTAAGGATTATATCCACCACGGTATTTTGCACGTCCTCGCGTTCGACAAACGCGACCGCACCGTGTATGACGGTTTCAAACCAGGCTTTTGCGTCGACACTGTGCGTTTCGGCAAAATCGACGATTCCGGTCGCTGCTATTCTTCGGAGGTTTTCGGTCAAACCCGACACGACACGCTGTTTGTTCAGAGGGTCACGCGCGCCGCGCTCGGCCGCGTGGATCATGTCGTTCACGATGTCCGGCATCTTGTCGTTGAGAACCCGATCGAACTGACCGGCCGTTATGATGAAACGCTGGAAAAGATTCAAACGCGAAAGAATTCTCGTCAACAGGACTTTGCCGCGCGTCGTAAGCTCACCGCGAATATCCGGTCTATCGGCCCATCTCACCGCTTCCTCGATTACCGGCCCGTACAGCGCCGACACCGCCGACTCTATCGTCTCGATCAACCCATCCTTCAGCAGCACGCCGACCGGCGCATTCCGCGCGAGTTGCTCGTCGAACCACCTTTCCGCGGCGCCAACCACGGTGCGTTGAAACTCGCCCGGCAGGAAGTGCGCGATCGCTTTCCTCAAAAACGCCGACGTCGTCTCGTGTTTGGGCAAGACCGCGTCGAGCTTGATCGCCATCACCGAACGCACGACGCGATCGGCGATCGGTGTCACCGTGCTACGAAAAGCGTCCGACCCGACAAACGACCGGAAAAGGCCGTCGGCCGCGTCGTAGAAGACCTCGATCACCGAGTCGACGTCGGGTCTCGTAGGCTCGGTCGGCACGGCGGCTGCGTCCGCCCCGTGAACCCGCGCCGATAGCAGTCCCTCCGTCAGGCCTTCGACCCCGACACGGAGTCCGGTCTGGAATTTTGGCGAGTACAGCTGACCGCGCAGCGAGTCTTCGGTGAGCAGCTTCTCGGACACCATGCGTCCGATGCTCACGGCGAGTTGGTGCCTTTGGCGAGGTATTATGCCGGGAGTCAACGGAACCCGGAGCCCGAGAATCCGTTTCTCGGCCAACGGACGGAAAAGCATCTTGATCGCGATCGCGTTCGTCACGTACCCGATCGCGGCACCGACGATCGGCGGAAGCGCAAACGGAAGAATCGATATTAGCCGATCGATCATTCGTGGTATGCCTCCGCGGCGTTTTGGGCGAGCGCGCGCGAGGCAAATAGTTCAATCTCGCTGCCTTTCACCCAACCGCTTCCGCCTTCGCCGTCGATGCGGTACCAGAAATCGTGATCGTCTCTCACGATCGTCCCGTGCCTCTGCTCGATCCGAACCACGTCACCGCCGCGCAGGTGTCCGACGATAGCGGCGTTCTCATCGAAGGCCTCAAGGACTCGCACGTATCCGGACCGAACCATCGCCCAACTCGGACGCGTGTGAAAAAGCGGTGTCGGAGGAAGTTGAATCTCGGGTTCGGCGTCGTTCGTGCACGAAAAAAAAGCGAGTGCACAACCGATCGCGACAAAAAAAACTCGGGCGTATCTCACATCGTTCATCCCATCCGCTTCAACTCGTCAATCTCGTCGCGTATGACGGCAGCCTCTTCGAACTCGAGGTTCTTCGCGTGTTCAAGCATCTCGCGTTCGAGTACGCGGATCAGCTTCCGTCGTTCCGCCGGGATCACAATGTTGAACTCGCTCTTTATTATCTCTAAGGTCCGTTTTTCGTTCCGTCTCTTATCGTCTTTCTGACGAACGAGCATTTCGTGAACAGCCTTCTTGACCGACTGGGGCGTGATTCCGTGCTTTTCGTTATACTGCGCCTGAATCGAACGCCGTCGGTCGGTCTCGTCGATAGCCGACCGCATCGCGTCGGACATGCGATCGGCGTACATTATGACGCGTCCATGTACGTTACGCGCCGCGCGCCCGATCGTCTGAATCAGCGACGTCGCAGAGCGCAAAAACCCGATCTTGTCCGCGTCGAGAATCGCGATCAGCGCGACTTCCGGAAGATCGAGACCTTCGCGTAACAGGTTGATCCCGACCAAAATGTCAAAGGTTCCGGTTCGGAGTTCGGTGAGGATCTCGGAGCGCTCAAACGTCTCGATCTCCGAGTGTAAATACCGAACGCGCAGGCCGAGCTGCGAGAGATACTCGGTGAGATCCTCGGCCATTTTCTTCGTGAGCGTCGTGATCAAAACACGCTCGCCGGCTGCGACACACGCGCGAATCTCACCAAAGAGATCGTCGATTTGGCCGGTTGTCGGTCGCACCTCGATCTGGGGATCGAGCAGCCCGGTCGGGCGGATGATCTGCTCGACAACGTTCTCCGACTTCTCGACCTCTTCCGCGCTTGGCGTGGCCGACACAAAGATACAGTGGCGCAAGAGACTCTCGAATTCGTCGATGAAGAGCGGCCGATTATCAAGCGCGGACGGCAATCGGAAACCATACTCGACAAGCGAGACTTTTCGCGACCGGTCGCCCGCGTACATGCCGCGCAATTGCGGAAGCGTCACGTGAGACTCGTCGACAAAAGTCAGAAACGTTTCGGGAAAGTAATCGAGCAGGACCGCGGGCCGCTCACCGGCAGCACGCCCGCTGAGCGGTCTACTGTAGTTCTCGATGCCCGGACAGTAGCCCATCTCGTTCATCATCTCGAGGTCGTACTCGGTACGGGTCTTGAGCCGTTGCGCCTCGACGAGTTTTCCTGCCGCGATCAGCTGATCGTAGCGTTCGGCGAGTTCTTCGCGGATCGAAGAAAGCGCGGCGTTGATCTGATCGTCGGCCATCACGAAGTGTTTCGCCGGGTAGATAACGGCAACCTCGAGTTCCTCGATAATCTCACCCGAAACGGGGTTGAACTGCACGATTCGGTCGATGTCGTCCCACTCGATCTCTATTCTGTACGCCTGCTCGAGATACGCAGGATGAATTTCGATGACATCGCCACGTTGGCGGAATTTTCCACGTTCGAGCACGGCATCGTTTCGGTCGTACTGCAGCGCGATCAGTTTTGCACGGATCGCCCCGATATCGATCGAGTTCCCACGATCGAATCTGACCTTCATGTCGCGGTACTCTCTTGGGCTGCCGAGACCGTAAATACACGACACCGTCGAGACGACGATGACGTCCGAACGTTCGGTGAGATTCGCGGTCGCCGAGAGCCGCAACCGGTCTATCTCGTCGTTGATCGACGCATCTTTTTCGATGTACAGATCGCGCGACGCAACGTACGCCTCGGGTTGGTAGTAGTCGTAGTACGACACAAAATACTCGACCGCATTGTCCGGGAAGAACTCCTTGAACTCGCGGTAAAGCTGTGCAGCGAGCGTCTTGTTGTGCGACACGACGAGGGTCGGGAGCTGCGTCTCTTCGATGACGCGCGCCATCGTGAACGTCTTGCCGGACCCCGTCACCCCTTTTAGTGTCTGAAACCGGGCTCCATCGTGAACGCCACGCGAAAGAGACTCGATTGCGGCAGATTGATCGCCTGCTGCTTGATAATCAGCTTTCAGCTCGAATTTTTTCACGTTTTGCGTCCGTCGCGCGTGCGCGATCAATCCCATTGTGTCCGCGACGGGCGTTCGGACAACGTCACGGTTGTTTCGCGCGTTTCGCCGTCGCGGATATACTTCACGGAAACTCTGTCACCGGGTCGCGTATCCTCGAGCGCCTCGAAGAGATCCGACAGACGTTTGGTCCGGACTCCGTTCACTTCAACGACAATGTCTCCGCCGAGGTACACGACGGTCGCGCCGATTCTCACGGCCGCCGATCGGGAGCCGCCGACGAGCCCTGCTTTCTCTGCATTACCTCCGGACGTGACCTGTGAAATCAGCAGCCCCTCCGAGACCGGCAGACTCGCGTACTGCGCGAGTTGCGGGATGATCTCGCGAGGGATCATCTCTATCCAGCCGCGGCGAACCTGGCCGAACTGGATGAGGTCGGGCACCACACGGCGTGCGGTATCTACCGGAACGGCAAACCCGATACCGATCGAACCGCCTGTACGCGACGGCGAGTAAATCGCCGTGTTGATCCCAACCATGTTGCCCGCACCGTCGAGCAGCGGTCCACCCGAGTTTCCGGGGTTAATCGAGGCGTCGGTCTGAATCATGTCGCGAATAACACGATCGGTTGACGCCCGGACCGGGCGTCCGAGCCCCGAAACGATGCCGGTCGTGAGCGTGCGATCGAGTCCGAACGGGTTTCCGATCGCGAGAACCTTCTGCCCGATCCTGAGCGACGACGACTCGCCGAACGGTATCGTCTGTAACACCCGTTCACCGGGATCGACCTTGATCACTGCAAGGTCGTTTTCGGGGTCGGCGCCGATCACATCGCCCTCGATCCTCTCTCCGTCGGAAAGCGTTATGAACACCTTCACCGCGCGCTCGACGACGTGGTAGTTCGTCAAAACGTATCCTCGCGAGTCGATGATCGAACCCGATCCGGTGCCTCCTTCGCGCGGAATCGGCTCAAGAAACCAGTTGTACGTCACGGTCTCGGTGGAAATGTTCACCACACCGGCGTTGCGTTCGTCGTACACGCGAATCGTCTGCAGCTCGTCGGCCGAAAGCGCCGGGCCGGACTCGACCGGAATTGCGTGAATGCTCGTGTAACTCGACTGGAGCGAAAACGGCGGTCGGGAGATGCGAGAGGCCCCGAAAACACCCGCGCCCGAATTGGCCAAAAAAACGACCGCAGCCGTCGCGGAGATCGCACAGACCGCGGTAATCGCCGCGACGACGATGAGTTGTGACCGGCTGTACAAACGCATAACGCAGACCCCCGATCACATAATACCGAACGTCGGGCCAACCGGCAACAGTGGACTTAGCTGCAGGTGCGGCCCAGCTACGGTATTACCTCCCGCACGCGGCAGACACAACGCGGCGCCGAGCGGTCGTGGAGATTGCATCGAGAAAACCGTTCTCGCCGAATCGGCGATGATGAACCGCCTCGAGCACGTGATCCGGGAGGATTCCATCGCTAGACTCGAGGTCCGCGATCGTTCGCGCCACCTTGAGAACCGATAAGCACGCACGGCCGGATAGCAGCAGCTTTTCCGCGGCGATCCCGTACTCACGCGCCGCGCGGTCGCCGATCGCGCAGTACCGACCGACGAGCGCGGCGGGAAGCCGCGAATTGCGCGAAAACGGCTCGTTCCGGTACCTCTCGTGCTGTATGTCTACGGCTTTGTCGACCCGATCGCGAATCGCCGCCGAAGTCTCGTACCCGTCCGTGAGTATTTCACTCGGTGCCTCGACGCCGAACGCGACGCGTACGTCGATACGATCGAGAACGGCGCCACCGATTTTTCGCCAGTACGCGTCGAGTTCGGACCGGCTACATAGACAATCCCCACGGCCAAGATTCCCGCAGCGACAGAGATTCGTCGCGAGAACCAGTTGGAAAACCGCCGGATACCACGCGGTCGAATCTGCTCGCGCAAGTACGATCAGACCGTCCTCGAGAGGCTGCCTGAGCGCTTGAATCACGTTGCGCGAGAACTCCGACGCTTCATCGAGGA
>PXBQ01000561.1 GCA_003566875.1 Spirochaetaceae bacterium
AAAATTCCACCAGGAACGGGAGGCCAGAATCTCATGACCGACGTCACGGATATCCACCGTACAGAACACGGTGATTCCCCCGACGTTGTCGTTTCCGCCCCCGGTGTCGTGAACCTCGTCGGGACTCACACGGAGGAAAGCGGCGGTCTCGTTCTCATGTGTGCACTCGACCGTCGAGTGACGGTTGCTCTCTCGAAAAGGCCCGACACCGGGTTGCGTTTTTTCGCGTACGATCTCGGCGAACGGAAACGGACCCAAATATCCGCGGTGAAGTTTCGGCGCGAAGACAGGTGGGCCAACTATTTGAAAGGCGTCGTGTACGAGATCGTCCGACGCGGATGGTCGATTCGCGGTGTGAATGTCACCGTGACCGGAGATGTTCCAACCGGCATCGGGTTGGGGTCGTCGGTTGCGATGTCTGCTGCGTTCGCGTCGGCTATTGCCGAGTTGTTTGAGCTCGACATGACGTACGCGGACCTGGTCGAGTGCGTCACGACCGTCGAGGGCGGTTTTGTCGGCGGCTGCGCTTCGCCGGCGTCCGTTCACGCGGTGTTTTTCTCACGGCCGAACGCCGCGTTTCTCTTTGACGCGGCGACGTACGAGTATCGTCCGATTCCGGCCGCCTTGAACCACACACGTTTGATTGTCGCGGATGCGGGAGTGCGGTGCGCGTACGATGAGAATGAGCATAGGCGAAGGCTCGAAGACGGTCGGACGTGCCGGCAGGTAATGCAAAAGATTAACCCCCAGTCGAACTTGAGAACGTGCGGCTTGAGCGAGCTAGAAGAGCCCGTTCACGGTTTGTCCGAGACATCGAGACGGCGGTGCAAACATATCGTGATGGAAAACGATCTCGTAAAAAAAGCGATCGTCGCGCTCGAACGTGGTGACCTCGCGACACTCGGGAGAGTCCTGGTCGGGTCGCACGCGAGCCTTCGTGATTTGTTTGAGGTTTCATGCCCCGAACTCGATTGGTTGGTTCGGCATACGTGCGAGACCGAAGGTGTATACGGATCGAGGCTCGCGGGAGCAGGAGCCGCGAGTTCGGTGTTGACCCTCCTTGACACCGACGCGCTCGCGCGGTACAGAGTTAAGTTGGGAGAATACGAACGGATCTTCGGGTTTTCGACGTCAATGTACGAATGCACCTTGGAGTCCGGGGTACGTGTCCATGAGCGCGTGTGAACTGGAGGGGAAGCATGCGGATTTTACTTACCAACGACGACGGAATTGAGAGCGAGGGGATTCGCGCGCTTCGTGATATACTCGATCAGGACCACGATGTCTGGGTTTTCGCGCCCGACGGTGAACGCAGCGCGATGTCGCACTATATCACCGTCAAAGGCCCTGTCCGGTGTTCGAGAGTGGGTCCGAGCGCGACTGCGTGCAGTGGGTCGCCCGCAGATTGTGTTATTCTATCACATCTCGGTGCCGTCCCGTTTTCACCTGAGATCGTTATATCGGGGATCAATAGAGGCCCAAACCTGGGGTCGGACATCATCTACTCGGGGACGGCTGCCGCCGCTCGTCAAGCGGCGCTGCAGGGAACCCCGGGAATCGCCGTATCTCTAAACGCGCACGAGGATCCTTTTCACTTCGAGAATGCGGCGGCGTTCGTGAGCGAGCACTTGGCGATGCTTGTCCGGTTGTGGAACGAACATCACTTTATCAACATTAACATTCCAAATTCGCCGATTCGGCACGATGAAGTGGAGATCACGACGCCGTGCAACCGGCGATACACCGATCGCCTGTCGCGGTTCAATGCCCCGAACGGCGACGAGTATTTTTTTGTTGACGGCGAGCCCCTCGCCGGTGATCTACTGCCGGGCACCGACTGGCACGCTGTTCATAGCGGGGTCGTGTCGATCAGCCCGATTTTCCTCAATCCGGTAAATCACGAGGACGATGAACCGTATCGCTCGGCGTTGTTTTCACGTGCCGGGGCTTAACACATGAAAGACGCCGTTCGACTTTTAAAGGCCGGAAAGTACACCGAGGCGTTGGCCGCCCTCCTCGTGCTCGATGTCGAGGCGGCGCTGTATCCTGAACTCTCGTATTACCTCGCGCTGTGTTACACGCATCTTGAGAAGTACGACGAAGCGGTACTGTACCTCGAACAGGTCGTGATGTCGGACCTTGACTTCGCTCACGTTTACCAGAGCCGCATGATTCTCGGGTTTATCTACGCGGTCACCGCGCGGTACCGTCTCGCGGAGTTCGAGTTCACACGGCTGCTCGAGGACGGTTACGAGTCGCCGAAGGTGTACGCGGCGCTCGCGTACGCGATGCACGCGCAACAGAAGGTTGCTCCCGCTATCGCGAACCTCGAGAAGGCGCTTCGGCTCGATCCCGACAATGCAAACGCGTTGAACTCGCTCGGGTACATCCTCGCCGACAACGACATCCGCGTGCAGCAAGCGGTCGAGCTCTGTAGCCGTGCTTTGAAGCGGAAACCCACCAATCCCGCGTACCTCGACTCGATGGGGTGGGCGCTGTTCAAAGCAGGCAGGAGGTCCGACGCAAAACGATTCCTGCAACGCGCAGCGGAAATTGCACCGGAAAATGAAGAGATCGAGCGCCACGCGCGCGCTGTCGGACGGGTCGCGGTATGAGACCGAGATTTCTCTTCGTGATCGTATCGACGCTGCTTCTGTCGGCGCCCTTCGCGGTTGCTCAGAACATCGATATGGAACGCGTCGAGGCCGACCAGGAATTCCGCCGAGGCGTCCAGTCGTTCAATGGCGGGTACTACAGCGACGCGATTCTCTCGTTCACGAGATCTCTGAGCTTCAAACCCGACGATCCCCGGTACCGGACTTGGCTGGGACGTGCGTACTATTTTTCCGGGTACGAGGACGCGGCGCTCGCGGAGTGGAACGCGGTGGTCGAGGCGGGATCCGGTAGCGTTTTACTGGACAACTTGATCGAAGTCACGACCGTTCGCCGTGGAATTGGGCCCGAAATGGAAAGGCTCGAGCGGTTCGTCGAGACGCACGTGATCAACGGACGACGGGACGGAACGGTAGTGTTCAACCAGCCGGTATCGATTCGACCTCGACCCGACGGCTCGGTGTACGTGACTTCGTTCGGTACACACGACGTCGTACTGCTCGACGCGAACGGCGTTGTGCGCCGTCGGTTGACGGGCGGATTGGCCGGGTTCGATCGCCCCTTTGACGTGCTCGAGACGGCTGAAGGTTCGCTGTTCGTGAGCGAGTTTGGCGCGGACCGAATCTCGCGCGTTCGGCCCGATGGAAGCAAGGTTCTCACGTTCGGTGGCCGCGGAATCGAGGACGGACGGTTAATCGGGCCACAATACCTCGCTTCCGACGCGGAAGGTTTTGTGTACGTAAGCGACTGGGGTAATCGCCGCGTTCAGAAGTTTACCCCTGACGGTGAGTTCGTTCTGTCGTTCGGAAGACGCACGCCCTTCTTTGACGGACTGCAAAGGCCGACCGGAATTGCAGTTCACGGCGAAGAGGTGTACGTCGCCGAGTCGGCCACCGGAGCGATTTACGTGTTCGATACAAGCGGCAACTTTCTGCGGGCGATTCGGGACGTGGGGCTCGACCGCCCGGAGAGTCTCACCGCGTTCGGTGATACCGGCCTCGTTGTCTCGGACGGACTAAACGTGAAACTTGTCGATACCCGGTTTGAAACCGTAGCGATTCTTGCCGCGCTCGACGGGGGTAGTTCACGCCTCACCTCGGCTGGGGTCGA
>PXBQ01000126.1 GCA_003566875.1 Spirochaetaceae bacterium
GAACCCACCGGTCCGCCCGACGGAATCGATGACGATAGCGATGGACCGGCTCCGTCGTCGATCGAAGAGGCGCAAGCGATCGCGGACCGGCTTATCCGGAATCACAACGATGGGATCCGTGAGCAGGCCGATGCGATCGCGGCCGATCTGGGCATCGACCCGGCGGTGGTCGAGTCGGTCCGGCGGCAGATCGAGGGGAGCCTGTCGCGAATGGGGGGGACGAGCGCAGGGGTCGCCGCCGACCGATTCGGCCTCTCCCCGCGTGCGTTCCTGATGCTGTGCCGTGGCGGGGTGCCCGCCGTCGACGGTGTGTTGCGGCTGCGCGACGCCGACGAGCTTCGACCCGAGGCCGACCGGATCGCGTCGATCTTCTACGTCATCTGGGTACGATGGCTCCTTCACCGCGCGATGAGCGACGACGGGCTTCCCGCGACGAAGGCCGGCTACATCGCCCCGCGTGTTGTCGCCGAGGCTTACGATCTCGGCATCATCCGACAATTTCTGGACCGTGACCTTGAGCCGAACGTCGATCCGGAAGCGCGCGAACGGCTCCGTGAAAGGTTTCGTCCGCGGAAGGAGGCCGATCTGCCCGCGCTGCTGCGCGTGCGCGCGCTTGCCGAAGACGCGGACCTGCTGGTCCTGTCCGGCAACCGCTTCATCGCGACCGACGGCGCGTACGACCTCGTCGACGATGAGCCGGCGCTCTACCGTCACTTGATCGGCGCAGCGTTCCGCTCGTTCGATTGGGCTCTGAATGATCGGCTCGATCCGTCGCCCACGCTGCACGCGATGAGCGGGTTCCTCTTCTACGCGGCGGGAGAGCTCTGCGACGCGCGGCGCCCCGTCCCCGGCGACGAACCCGACGCCGACTGGGTGCCGGTGCAGATGCTCGTCGACCGGTACATCGCCGCGGTGCCGCGGCTCGCCGAAGCCGTGCGCGCCGAAGCGGAGAGGTACATCGATGCGCGAGACGCCGGCATCGCGATGTGGACGCGCATCGAACTGGAGGTCTACTTCATCGACCTGTTCGGCGCGACGTTCGGGCTCTTCGAGACAAAGGGAGCGATCGGCGAGAAGCAGTACTACCGCACGACGCCGCTCTTCGACGCGGTGTTCGACCGCGGGTGATCGGACGGAACACGGTAGATACGGCCGGTTTCGGCCGTGCCGGTTCACGACTCGAATCTGATCCTCACGTTCCGACAAAAGACCCTCGTCACCCGCTACGTCGCGTTCATCAGCCGTCGACGGATCGTATGTGTCAGTGGAGCACACCCGCAACCAACACTCCGCCTCCGTCGTTCAACAACCCGTCGGGCAGTTCGTCGAACTCGGGCACGAGATTGTCCTGGATGATGCCGTGCGCCCCCCGCGACGCTCATCACGTCGTTGCTCACGATTGAGCTTTCGCCGGGGAATCTCTCGTTCGCGGGAACCGGTTCGTGAACATCTGACAGAGTGTCATGAAAGCCCTCCGACATACGATCGATAAATACCACGCCGTAACCACAAAAGTTCGTGGCGGGTCGGGCGGCAACCGTCTCAATTTGCGTGCGAACCTGGAGATCTAACGTTTGATCCCGCGAAAGGCTTAACCCTATCTGGACGCACGAATTGCCCAGTGGTACCAGCGTCCCGTACGTTTGATTTCGGATACCTTATCGAAACACTTGACTAAAGCTCGCGACGAATTTAGACTCGATCTGCGGCACTATTGCTGATGCGGCTTCCCTGGGCCACGATTTGCGGTGAGGAAATCTCACCCAGGAGAAAAAGGCGGCGACGGTTATGTCGAGCGTCGGGCGACGGGCGTGAATTGAGAACGACAGGGGGCGCAATGCGGGTAGCAGGGCAAGGACGAAGGTGGCGGGTCACGATCGCGGCGGTGGCGGTGACGGCGGTGATCGCGATAGTAAGCGGGTGTCCGACCGGTCTTGGCGACCACACCGGTACCGACCCAGAGACCAATCCGGTGACCTACACGGTAAGTTACGACGCGAACGGTGCGAACAGTGGGACCGTGCCCGAGGCTCAGACGAAGACCCCCGGCGAGAATCTGACCGTAGCAGGCAACAGCGGGAACCTGGAGCGGATCGGATATGCATTCGACGGGTGGAATACCACAGACGACGGGACCGGGGGCGACTACGCCGAAGGGGCTACCTACACGACGGATGCGGATCTGACGCTCTACGCGAACTGGACGCCATTGCAGGTCGGTGACCTTGGCCCGGCCGGAGGTCTGGTGTTCTACGACAAGGGTGAATACATCGACGGGTGGCGGTACCTTGAGGCTGCACCTGTAGAGACCGAGTGGACGAGCAAGCCTTGGGGTGGACGCGGAAACGCCGTTGGAGCTGCCGCACAAGGGCAGGCGATCGGAACCGGGGCGGGGAACACGCTATCGATTGTTCTGGAATACGGCGATGCGGAGCCGGACGACGGAAGGGACGATTACGCGGCGAATCTGAGTGCGGGTCTTGGTCACGGCGGCTATGACGATTGGTTTCTCCCGTCGTTGAAAGAGCTGAACGTTATGCACGATAACCTTCACCTCCAAGGCATGGGCGGGTTTGCCTCTGTCCGGTATTGGAGTTCCTCCGAGGGGACCGCGAACGGCGCGTGGGGGCAGGACTTCAGTGATGGCCTCGACGTCTACTTCGACAAGAACCTTGATTTCAACGTGCGCGCTGTCCGGGCCTTTTAACCGTCAGGCGAACTGGCGATTTCTTTGAGGAGACGTGCCACGGCGGAGAAACGTCCATACCCACGTGATTCGCCGGACGGTTTTCCACCGAACCTCACGGCCCCTGCAAATTTCCGAGAGCGACACCGAGGCTGATGCTTTCATCGTCGGACGCGGGGACAATTGTGAACGTCCCGTTCCCCTGAGCCCAGTAGACGAAGTTCGGACCGTCATTGACCACGAACGCATCGAGATTCCCGTTTGCGTTCAAGTCACCGAGGGCGACGGCCAGGCTCGTGTCGGTGTTAGCCGAGGCCGCCACGGGTGTTTGAAACTCGCCGGATTCCGCACCGAGGTAGACCGTGTTTTCGCCTTGATTCACTACGAACGCATCAAGCTGCGTCGCGGTTGGTCCGTTCGTGTCCGGATCCAAAGCTTCAGGACCTATTGCATCCGTCGGGCTCGAGCACGATGCCAGTACCGCGCTCATGAGTAGCAGCACGTACGCGCACGCCCGGACACCGGACACGCGCGTCTCGCCACGTGAGCCTCGCCGCGACTCGGCGCTGCTACCCGGGTAGCAGCTGTTTTTCCGCCAACTCCGAGGTCGCATCAAGAATCCTCCCTTGACCAATGCGGGCGTTCTTCTCGCGTTGATCAGCGTGATGTCGGGGTAAAACATAACGCATTTGGTAATGATTGTCCGGTTCGATCACGTTGGACATGCGCATGCTGTCCCCGTCGCCTCCGGCGACGCCGAAAATCCATTCCACCTACCCGATGCACAGCCGTGAGCCGTATATTCGAGGAAGGGTGAATCATATGATTGGGTTGTTAGTTCTTTTCGCCGTGCTCGCGTTCGTGTTCGGCATTTTGGGTTTTACCGGCATAGCCGCGGGGTTCATGGCGATCGCGCGCGTTATCTTCTTTATCCTCTTGGTGATCGTAATCGTCGTCGTGATTTTGTTTTTCGCGGGGGTCGCGCTCATTTAGGTAGGGGTAGGTACCGGGCTC
>PXBQ01000444.1 GCA_003566875.1 Spirochaetaceae bacterium
GAATCACAAAGACCGACCTGACATCCGCGGGGCCTGCCGGCGAGTCGAAACTCACGCCGTTTCTGATGCGCGCGATCACGACCGAGAGTCGCTTCTCACCCGGAGTCACGATGTGAGGTACCGCGAGGAACTTGCTGAGAACGGTCGAGCTCAGCTTCTCGCGTTCGTGCAGTAGGTCGTACACCTGCTTCTCGGTGAGTCCACACGACTCCGCGGCTCTCTCGCCGACGATGCGGAAGAACTCGTCCATCGTGAGCGGCCCGTCGAGGTCCAGAACGATCGCCGACTGAACCAGACGGTCGAACTCATCCTCGATTACCTCGTCGCGATCGTGGATGATGTGCCGCAGCTCGGACTCGAGTTGGTTGTTCGTGATCTTCCTGTTTTTGAGGAACGGCATCTCGTTAAATACACGTTCGACGATGTGCATGAACGCAAACTCCGAGTTCGCCTTTCGTTTTCCGTAGAATAGATAGACAAGGAAGCCGCCGGCGATCAAAAAAACCGTTATGAGAAACGAGTTCCACCCCATCTCAAAGATCAGAATCGAGAATCCGATGCTTCCGAGAATCTGGAGCCACGGGTAAAACGGAGACCGGAAACTCGGTTTGTACGTCACGATACGGCTCTCGCGAAGAACCAGAACCGAGATGTTCGACAGGATGTACGTGAGCATCAATACCGTCGACGCCGACTGGACGAGCATCTCGAGTGGGAGAAAAAGAACCGCGATCATGAAGAGCCCAGTTACGATCACGGCCCAGTGCGGCGTGCTGAACCGTCGATTCACGCGCGTGAAGAGACTCGGGAGCAGCTGATCGCGCCCTAACGCAAAAAGGTATCGGGAGGCCGACATGAGTCCCGCGTTCGCGGTCGAGACGAACGCCAGAATCGCGGCCACGCTCAACGCGATCATCCCGCCGCGGCCGAGGAAGGCCTCCGCGGCGTCGCTAATCGGCGTGAGCGACGTCGCGAGCACGTCCGGCTCCAACACGCCGGCGGTTACGAACACGGTGAAAGAGTACGCGATCCCGACGATCACGAGCGATGCGATCATGCCGGCGGGGATGTTCTTCTTGGGGTCGCGGATTTCCTCGGCCACACTCGCGATGTGAAGCAATCCGCCGTACGCGACAAAAACAAAACCGGCGGTCGAGAGGATACCGGCTCGGCCGGCGAAAGTAAACGGCTCGAACCGCGCGATGCTTACGGCTGAGAATCCGCTTCCGATGAAACCGATCATCAACGCGATCATCACGAGCACGAGGGCGACCTGGAAACGACTCGCCTCCTTGACGCCGACCAGGTTGAGCACAATGAAAAATGTACAGAGCGCAACGGCAATCAGGTTGATATCGACCGGAACGATCAAGATCGTAAAAGCCGACATTCCGACGAGCGCGAAGGCACTCTTGAGCGCAAGAGAAAACCAGCTCAGTAAACCCGCGATCGTGCCGACCGCCGGGCCGAGGCTTCGCGTCGTGAAGAAGTAGTTTCCGCCCGCCTTCGGCATCGCCGTCGTGAGCTCGATCGTGCTGACCATCCCGGTCAACGCGAGCAACCCGGCGAGGAAGTACGACACAAACACCGACGGCCCGGTACGCGCAAACGCGAGTCCCGGAAGGATGAAGATCCCCGAACTGATCATCGCACCCGAGGCGATGCAAAACACATCGAGCAGTCTGAGTTCCCGTTTGAGATCCATTCGCGGAGTTTATACCGATATTTCGACCCACGGCAAGCGCTGTCCCGCCTATGTTGCGACCGATGACACACCGACTCGTCGACAGCGGCACCGGAATCTGGTACGTTTTGGCTGTCGGGCGATCCCACAGAAAGGCGGCTAATTTGGAGAACCAGACGAAAGCGTATCTCTTTGCGGGGCTCACGGTCGCGATCTGGTCGACCGTCGCCTCGGCATTCAAGATTACGCTGCGATTCATGGACCCCACGCAGATGCTGTTCTACTCGTCGATTACGTCGACGGCGGTGCTCGGTATCCTCTGCCTATGTCGACACGGCCGTCGTTTCCTCACGTCGGTGAAAAAAACTACGTTAGTTTCGTCGCTCGTGCTCGGTTTTCTGAACCCCTTCTTATACTACGTCATTCTCTTCCGCGCGTACGACCTTCTTCCGGCGCAGGAGGCGCAACCCCTCAACTACACGTGGGGCATTACACTCGCGCTTCTCTCGATTCCTCTCCTGAAACAGAGAATCACGAAGACACAAATTCTCGCGATCGTGATCAGCTACAGCGGGACACTCGTGATCTCAACGCGCGGCAACATTTTCGGCCTCGAGTTCTCGAATCCGGTCGGCGTCGCGCTCGCGCTTACAAGCACGATAGTTTGGGCACTCTTCTGGATCTACAACACAAAGGATTCCGTAGACCCCGTCGTGAAGCTGTTTCTGAATTTCCTGGTCGGCACCGTGTACATCACGATATTCCTTCCGTTCGTCACGACGTTCACGGTCGCCGACGTTCGCGGCGTCGCGGGAGCGATCTACATCGGCGTGTTCGAGATGGGCGTGACGTTCGTGTTCTGGCTCACGGCGCTTCGGCTTTCCCGCACGACCGCGCAGGTCGGTAACATGATCTACCTCTCGCCGTTTCTCTCGTTGATCTTCATCCGCATTTTTGTCGGTGAAGAGATATTTCTCTCGACCGTGATAGGGTTGGTTCTGATTATGGTCGGCGTGATAATCCAGGGGAGAACGCGCGCCTCAACAACAAAGCGAAATCGACGCGTCGCGTGATACTTGGCCGATTACCGAATAAGGACAGCGATTCCGCCGCCGGAAAAAAATGTACCATCCACTGCTCGGGTGCCACCGAAGCGCGCCGGCGGCCGACAGCGCGATTAACAAGTTCGGGAACGTGACGTGCAGTTCAGCGCCCGCGTTGACCGGCCATTCAACCACGATTCCAGACGGCAGAACGCGGTTTCTGAGCGCGCCGGAGAGGGCAAAACTGAGCGGCCCCAAGTCGAGAACCGCGGCGACTCGCGCGTACGCCGTCATCCGGAAAAAACCACTTTGACCGAACGCTCCTCCGGCGCCGCCGAGATCACCCGCCCCGATCACGAGTTCAGGCGTCGCGACGATCGAGAGTGGTCCAATCGACGCCGCGACCGGAAACGCGCCGCTAACTCCCGTCGTGTTGGAGATCGGGTCGACTTCGCGCGAATCGACATACGATGCTTTCACAATCGCGGAGCTCGCCGCGAAAGCCGTATGGAACGCCGGCATCGACCACGACACCGAAGCGAATACGATCGAGTCGCCGGCCGGTCCGGATGGGCCCCGCACGATCGCTCCGCCCGAGACGACAACTTCCTCACGGTCGGCCACCCCGACGCGCAGCGATCCGACAACCGGAATCATGTACCCGAGCGCGCCGGCGTGCCCGAGCGCGATCACCGAGGGTTGAACCATGCCTCTCGGAAGCGATGCCGGCAGCGGTGAGAACAAGGTTCCGGCCGCGCCGCCGAACACCGTTCTTGCACGACGGGTTATCGTTCTATCGATCGAGACTAAGTGCTTTTCGTGGACGCCGTTTTCACCCGTGAAAACGATCGTGTACTCGCCGTCGGGGAGCGGCGAGCCGTCGGTATCGCGACCGTTCCACCGCACCGTCGTCGATCGCTCGGTGAAGC
>PXBQ01000364.1 GCA_003566875.1 Spirochaetaceae bacterium
CGTTTGTCTCCGCGCCGGCTTCGGTCATCTTCTTCTTCACAACGAACGAGAGTTGAATGCGGTTCCGTTGGTAGAGATACCTGCCCGAGACAAACCTGTTCAGCTGCGGTCTCATCACCAAGACGCGAACCAACGCAGCGAGTACGACGTGGAAAAATGTGACTTTCTCCTGACCCTCGTTCTCGTTCAACCGTCGCACGAACTCGCGAGTTCCCGAAACATCGATGTCATGCTCAAAATAAACCGCAGCCTCGTTTCGTCCCCGCATAACGTGTGGGTTGATGATGCGGAACGCGGGGAGCTTTCTGAGCCGAATGCCGTCGAATCGTTTGTTTATGCCCATAACTGTACAGTGACTATAAACCGCTCGCCAATTGTAAGGCAAGACCGGACCGTTTTCAGGATTATAGCGGTCGCGCGTCCCTTCGGATTTCGGTATACTTCACGGCAATGGTGTGCGGAATAGACGAAGCGGGCCGAGGGCCGCTCGCGGGGCCTGTTACTGCCGCGGCGGTAGTGCTGCCGCGCGCGTTCCCATTTCACCTGCTCGCCGACTCGAAAGTACTGAGCCCGGCAAAACGCGTCGCCGCGGCAACCGTCATTCGTGAAAACGCGGTCGCGTGGTCGGTAGCATGGGCGTGGCCGCGCGAGATCGATGAGCTCAACATCCACCACGCGACGTTGCTCGCGATGGCGCGTTGCCACAATAGACTCTTGGTCCGCGTGCGGATGTCCGGCGTTCCAAACGCGGTTACGCGCGTGCTCGTCGACGGGAAATTCGTTCCTGCGGTAGAATCGCCGTGCGAGGCCATCGTCCGCGGGGATTCATTGATCCCGGAGATATCGGCCGCGTCGATTCTCGCAAAGACGGCACGCGATCGTTGGATGACCGAGTACGCTTCTCACGATCCACGGTACGGATTTGAGAAACACAAAGGATACCCCACGTCCGCGCACCGCGAAGCGGTGCGCCAACACGGCCTATGTATCATTCACCGTGTGACCTTTTGCCGCGGTCTTGAGAATACTCCGACATAAAACCGGTCGCTTTCGAGAGTTCACGCATGAACGCGTCGACATCCTCCCGGAAAACGACGACTTGGTGTCGCGCGAACTCGGACTCCGGCTGCTTTTTGCTCTCGACAATGTTCAGAAACAGATCGCCGTTCCTGTTTTCCTTCACGTTAAAAAAATACGTTCGTCGATCGCCGGTCGAACTACACCTAGTCGAAAAAACCTCACCGCGCACACCCATATAACCATTCCTTTATAAGTCGCTAAGGCGAATATAACGCCGGTGCCGTCGCGTGTAAAGACGGAACGCGCCGCGCCGAACGACGGTTTCGAGATTCTCGGGTGCCGCGCACACCTCGTCGGCTTGCTCAGGCACGACTTCACCGTATCCGTACGCCGCGTACACGAACGGAACACCACACGCGACCGCGGCGGCTTGATCACCCGGACTATCGCCGACCATCACCGCCGGTCGCTCATCGGATAGCAACTCGCGCAGAAGATCCGCCTTCGCGACATTGCGGTCGTTCGTCGCGCACGTCTCGAACAGAGACCGAATGCCAAGCGTCTCAAGCACTATCTCGACGTACTTCGCACTCCCATTCGAGCAGATAGCCATCGAGAATCCGTCGTCGCGGAGGTTTCTGAGCATCTCGGATATACCCGGGTAGAGCCGGCCGTCTTTCGGAATCGCCGCTCGCTCACGCAAACGGAACTCGCGTTGGAACTCGTCGGGCGACACCGACGTCCCGGCGGCAATACGGCGCGCAAACTCGGTCGAAGTCATCGTCAGGAACGAAAGAATTTCGCCGCGCGGAGGCACCGGCAGGCCGTACTGTTTGAGCGTGCACGAGATAGCCGGCACGAATACGTCTTCGCTTCGGAAGAGAGTTCCGTCGAGGTCAAATACCAGAAGCGGCGCATGCATCTCTAAGTCACGACTCCCGAGTTCCAGATGTTCACGACCGAGTACCCGAGTTTCTCGCTGTACGTTCGGGCACCGCCCGCGCACGCGATGATCTGCTCAAAGATTAGCCGCCCAACGTCTTCGACCGTCGCCTCGCCGTCCGCTATCGTCCCGGCATTGATCTCCATATCTTCCATCCGGTTAAACGTGTCGGTATTGCTCACAACCTTGATCCAGGGTATCAGGACTCCCCCAAAACAGCTTCCGGCACCGGTCGAGAACACCCCCACGAGAGCGCCGCCCGCGGTCTGCCCGGTGGCGGAGGCCGGATCGTACGCAGGGCTGTTCATGAACCCGAACCCCTTCGCGGTGATCCTTTCGGCGTAGTCGTTCACCCACTCAAGAGCGGAGGTGCCGCCCTTCGCGACCGACCCAAGCGATTTCTCGGCGATCGTCGTGAGTCCGCCTTCCATGTTTCCGTGAGCGAGATTTGCCTGCGCATTTCCGTCGCCGCGCTCGAGATACTTCTCGTACCACGCGACGTGATCGAGATAGAGCTGTGCGATCTCACGCGTGCGCGCTCGTCGCGTCAAAAGGTGCCCTGCACCGAACGTCTCGGTCGTCTCACCGATAAACGTCGTTCCGTCGCACCGGACGATCATGTCGGACGCGTGCCCGATCGCCGCGTTGGCCGTAAAACCGCTGACGGCGTTACTCCCGCCGCACTGCATCGCGACGATCAACTCGGAGGCGGGAATCAGAACGCGACGCCGTCTGTTCACGCGCGGAAACAATACCGTCTCGACGTATCGGAGGATCTTTTCGACCGTCGGCCACGTTCCCCCTTCGTCCTGGATCGTGATCGCCGGCAATCCTGCCGACTCGTCGGCCCCGCGAGCACTCTCGAACGGGATAACCTTTTCACTGCCGAATACAAGTGCCGCTTGGCTTTTCTCGCATCCGAGCTGAACCACGACGCGACCGCCGACGTTCGGGTGGTCGAGCAGGTTTCTCATTGTCAAGTTCTGCCGGATATGCCCGGGGCTCAACGCGACCACGCCACATCCGCTGTCGTGCGTCAGTCCGATCACGCCGTCGACGTTCGGAAATCTGCGCGAGAGCCACTCTTTTCGTCGATTCAACTCGTCGACGACGATCTCGACCACACGAGCCGAACAATCGACCATGCTCGCGATGACGATGTAGTTGCGCGTGCCCGCGCGCCCGTCTCGGGCGCGGAAACCCGAATAGAATCGGTCACCTATCCGCGGAAGGTCCGCGGGAGGCGACGGCTCGGTCGCGACTTTCGATTGATCGAGCAATCGTCCCATCGACATATTGTGGCTATGCACCCACGCGCCGCCTTCGATCCGCTGCGTCGTGTAGCCGATGATCTGTCCGTACTTGAGTACCGCCGACTCCGGCTCGATCCCATCGATCGCCACCTTGTGATACCGCGGAATCCTCTCGACCACGCTCACACCGAGCACCTCTTCACCGATCGTCAGATCGCGCAGCGCGATCGCCACGTTGTCTTTGTCTTCGTGGAGGATAATCGCATTCCTCGTATTGTTTCCGTCCACACTCCCTCCGTAACGGTCACGATAGAGTACACCGACCACACCACGCGCGTCCAATGTCACCGAAGAACCGGGCTCTTTCCGGTCGACGCCTCCCGATCGAGCACTTGCCGAACACCGATGCTCGCCGTAGACTCACAGCATGAAAACAA
>PXBQ01000156.1 GCA_003566875.1 Spirochaetaceae bacterium
CGACGTGTTATTGCAGCATCTCTGCGGCGATCGGAGCGTTGTACGGCAGCCTGCACGGCGGTGCTAACGAGAAAGTCATGGAGATGGTCGACTCGATCGGCTCTAAGGAGATGGCGGCCGACTGGGTGGCCAAAGCACTCGACAAAAAGCAAAAGATAATGGGGATGGGGCATCGTGTGTACAAGGCAAAGGACCCACGCGCGATTCTCGTCGAGGAGTACCTCGTCCGCCTGTCCGAACGCACAGGTGATTCGACGTACTACGACATTCTCAAAGAGGTCGAGAGGGTATTCCGTGAACGGATGGAGGAGAAGGGCAAGCCTATCTACCCAAACGTGGACTTTTTCTCGGGAGCCGTATACCGGTTGCTCGGGATACCGACGGTCCTCTTCACTCCCGTGTTCGCGATTTCCCGCGCATCCGGGTGGCTCTCGCACGTTCTCGAACAGCGCAAGGACAACAGAATCTATCGTCCGATAGCCAAGTATGTGGGACACGAAAAGAGAGAGTGGTGTCCGGTCGAAGACAGAACCTGACGACGCGGACACCACGCGAAGGAGGGAGTTATGTCGTTAACGATTGAGTTTCTCGGGCACTCGGGTTTCATCCTGACCGACGGAACGCACGTCCTCGTGATCGATCCGTATCTGTCGGGCAACCCGGTCGCCGTGAAAACGCCTGAGAGTATCACGTGCGACTACATCGCGTTGACGCACGGTCACTCGGACCACATTGGCGACACGGTCGCGATCGCGACGAGGAACAACGCGACCGTCGTCGCCTCATTCGAGATCGCGAACATGATGTCCGACAGCGGCGTGAAGAAGATCGAGCCGATCAACCATGGAGGTCGGATCGCGACCGCGTTCGGCTGGATCGCTTTCACGCACGCGTTTCATTCTTCGTCGTATCAGGGTACGTACATGGGGATGCCGTGCGGGATCGTCGCGCACATCGGTGGAAAGACGTTTTATCATTGCGGCGACACGGGTCTCTTCGGCGACATGGCGTTGATCGGCGAGATCTACAAGCCCGACGTCGCGGCGATCCCGATCGGCGACCGCTTCACGATGGGAGCCGAACTCGGAACGCGCGCGGCCGAGATGATCGGCGCGCCGATCGCGATCCCGATTCACTACAAGACGTTCGACCTGCTTGCCCAAACGGCAGAGGGTTTCTCGCCGTCGGGCATCACGGTTAAGGAGCTTGCGCCGGGCGAGAGCGTCTCGCTCCCGTAGCCGTCGACGTCACGGTTAACCGGGCGTGTAGAACGTTTCGAGCAGCTTCACCCCGTCCGCAACCGCCTGTGCGCTCGTGTCGAGAGCCGCTCTTTCGTCCATTGACAGATCAAACTCGTAGATCCTCTCGACGCCGTTCTTTCCGAGCAAGACCGGCACTCCGAGAAAAATGTCCCGGTGACCGTACTCGCCACGCAGGTACGCCGATGCGGGGACGAGCCGCTTCTCGTCCTTTACAACCGATTCTACCATCTGCGCGGCCGAGGCGCCGGGGGCGTAGAACGCGCTGCCTTTCTTGAGATAGCTCACGATCTCCCCTCCGCCCTTGCGCGTGCGCTCGACGAGCGCTTCAATCTCGTCGGCCGACATCAGCTCGGGAAGAGGAAAGCCGCCGACCGACGTGTATCGGGGGAGCGGGACCATGTCGTCTCCGTGACCGCCGAGGACCATAGCCATGACGTCGGCCGGATGCACGCCGAGTTTCTCGGCGATGAAGTACCGGAACCGCGTCGAGTCGAGAATCCCCGCCATCCCGACCACACGTTTTAGAGCGAAGCCTGTCTCGCGCAACATCACCATCGCGATCACGTCCAGCGGATTAGAAACAACGATCACGACCGCGCTCGGTGCGTACCGAGCGACCGCCTGCGCGGCGGTTTTTGCGATCGAGACGTTCGTCTTGAGAAGGTCCATACGGTCCATGCCGGGTTTGCGGGGGATTCCGGCGGTCATCACGACAACGTCCGAGTCGCGAATCTGCTCGTACTCGTTTGTACCCGTGATCGTCACGTTATACTTTCGCAGAGGCGCGGCGTGCAGGAAGTCGAGCGCCTTGCTCTGTGGGAGGCCCTCGACGACATCTACCATTACGATCTCGGCGATGTTCTTCTCGGCGATGTAGTAGACCGCCGTGGCGCCGACGTTTCCGGCGCCGATTACTGATACTTTGTGCATTGTGCTCCCCTTACGCGGACTTGGTCATCGTCGCGAGATCGGCGGCGGACCTGGAAAATCGTGTTACCTCGTCTTCCGACAACTCCGGCAGGATGATCCTGTGAATGCCATTCCGACCGACTATCGCCGGCAGCGTCATCGCGACGCCCGATACGCCGAACTCGCCCGCGAGTGTGACCGAGACGGGAAGCACGCGACGGCTATCGCGACAGACCGCTTCCGCGAGATCCGACGCTGCCGCCGATGGACCGTAGTACGCGCTCGCGCGTTGGGCCATCGTGACGATGACGTCGCCGGCTGTTTTCGTTTCATCAAATAACTCGGTGAGCCGTTCGGCGCTCATGAGCTGCGTCACCGGTACGCCCGAAACACACGTATACCGCGCGAGTGGGATCATCGCGTCGGAGTGCCGGCCGACGACGAGCGCCGAGACATCGTCCATCGTAACGCCCAACTCGTGCGCGATCAGGTATCTGAGCCGAGTCGAGTCGAGAAGGCCTCCGAGGCCCATGACTTTGGTGCGCGGGAGTTTCGTTTTTTCGACGAAGTACGCGGTCAACGCATCCACGGGCTCGGTCACCATGATGACCACGCCTGTATACTCGACGAGGTCAGCTGCGACCGAGTCGATTATCGATCGATTCGCCTCGAACAAATCCTCGCGCTTCATGCCGGGCTGTCGCACTCCGCCCGCCGACACGATAACGATGTCGTTCTTCTTCACGCCGGCCGTCGAGTCGGAGCCCTTGATGCGCGTTCGGTACCCACGGACCGGAGCCGCCTCCATCATGTCGAGCGCCTTGCCGGTCGACAGGCCGTCTTGAATGTCGTACAGCGTGACGTCCGCGACGCCTTTCTCGGCAACAAAGAACGCAGTGTTTGCGCCGACGTTGCCGCTGCCAATGATTCCGATGTTTGCCATTCCTTAACTCCTAGTGTTATTATAATATATACGTCATGCGAATGGTTGTCACCATTCAAACCGAAAACAGAAGGACCACCAAACATGGAAACACATCGAAAAGAATCCGACTCGATGGGCGAGGTCTTGATTCCTTCGTCGGCGTACTGGGGAGCACAGACTCAGCGTGCGGTTGAGAATTTCTCGGTGTCACCGCTACGGATCCCGTCTGCGTTTATTCGCGCGCTCGCGTTGATCAAAAAGAACGCGGCAAAAGCGAACGCGTCGTTGAAGCTCATCGAAGCGGAGATCGCCGAGGCGATTATGGCCGCCGCAGCCGAGGTATACGACGGGAAGTGGGACGACCACTTTCCGATCGACGTGTTTCAAACCGGGTCGGGTACTTCGTGGAACATGAATGTCAACGAACTCATCTCGAACCGAGCAAACGAGCTGCTCGGACAGCCGCTTGGAACGCGACATCCTGTGCATCCGAACGATCACGTCAATCGGGGACAATCGTCGAACGA